>CAIXCY010000013.1 GCA_903918045.1 uncultured Bacteroidia bacterium | reverse complement strand
CTGATTCTTTTCGGGTGGAAATACTACGAAGACCGAACCAAACTCAGACAGCCTCACCGGTAGGGTTACCAAACCATCCGACTCTGAATAAATGGCGGGTTTCTCTGTTTTTCCGGATTCAGGCCACCAAAACTCAGGGCTTCGTCTACTTACGCGGAAGTTACATGTTGCTTCCACTTCGGCATTCTGTTTATTGGAAACGAAATAGATTTCAGAACCGTCCTCTGCCCGGCGGTGAATATAACGGAAAGGGGCAGGTTTGCCACACGTAAAATCCTCCGGAATACCCAGTGAAGACAAGATCTCAAAGGGTGTTTTTCCCCAGTAAACATACCCTTTTCCAACCTTGCGTTCTCCTGCAGTATTGGTGTCACCCCAAAGAGTTCCTATAATTTGTTTAAGTTCTTCTTCGCATTGCGGATAGTTCGTAAGGCCTGGAGTCTTAACCGGTGGAGGTCCGATGATGACCATACCCTGGTTAACCAGTTCCTCCAGTTTTCTGGCAAGTTTCAGGGTCATCACGCCGGCCATAAGCTGTTCCCCTTGCCGTGGCAACACCATTGCCCGGTAGGTCATCCCATCGGGAAGGACGATCATCCCATTTTTGATTGATATCCGATTAAAAACAATATCCGCAGTGCATCCGTCAAAATTATATCCCGGTGAATCGGGAGGTATGGGATTTGTAAAGTCTACCCCGGGAGGCATAAAACGCGAAGGTGCAGACTCCGGCTGCAGGTAAAGGAGATCAGCCACAAAAAGTCCACTTTGCAACAGGTATTGACATCGGGTAAGGTAGTCATGCCACGGTTTTGTCTCTTCCCACCAGGTTTGAGTCCGTTCGTAGTGAAGCCCCCAAAACGCCATTGTCATTCCCGGTTTTCGATCGATCCAGGGCTGCATGGCATAGCGGTGGAAAATAAAGCGGTTTATTCCGGCACAAAAGGCCCAATCCCCCTGTGGCTTTAATAATGCAGGATGGGCCAGCCAGTTTTCACCCGGATTCGCAGTGAATGCCTCGGATGGGATAATCTTACTCCCGTAAATATGTGCAGCTGAAACCATTGCCGGGGTCCAGGCATAGGAGCGGAAAACGCCTTCGAAACAATCACCCGATTCTCCTGCAGCTTCACGTTCACGCCGGTACCAAAACTCGGTCTGTGGTAAATTGGACTGCCCCGCCACCCTGATTTCATCAAACGGGGTATTATCGATTGCTTCCATTGAGAACTGAATCCCATGCTTGTTTGAGAGTTCGCGCATTTGGCCGGCATAATTCTCAGCAATCAGCTCTGAGATCGTAAAGCGTAAATCCCAGAGGAACCGCTCTGTAATATCTGCGTTTTCAATTATTCTTCCTGTCATTGCAGGGAGAAAAGGTTCAATGTTGTAACCACACCGTTTTTTAAACTCTTCAGGAAAGGCTTTTGTCCAATTCTGATAGCCCACCTCCCAGCTGTCGACATGAGTGGCGACAAGGGTTTTTCCGGTCAGAGGTCCTGCAAGCGAAAGGATATCGCCTAAAAACTTGTTAAAATGGATTTCAACGGCCTCTTTACTCATTTTATCGCATTCGTAACCTAATCCGGCTTTGGGTGCCGGGTGATTGGTGGCACCCGTTGGGCCATGACCAAACCTTATGACGGTCCAGTTTCCGGGTGGCACATCCCATGTTAAGCGTCCATTTTTATAATCAGTGGTTAAGTTTAGGATCTCAGCAGGATTGATTTTTGCATCTTCCGGCGCCGGTTGTCCTGTAATCGGAAGCATTCGAAACGCATTATTGCCAGCTCGAAGATGTTCAGGGGGGGTAGAGATGGTGCGGAATCCTGCTTTTAAATGAATATTATCTGTTTTAAAAGAATTATTTTTCGGGGTGGGAAATGCAATAACCGCGATATCACGGTAGCATTCCGGTTCTCCGGCTTCAATCCCTGGAATTTCCCATTTTCGGAGTTTTGGCTTTGGTAGAATATTATTAAACCGTTTCGCACCTTCCACCGAAAGTTCAGAATATAGAAGTTGTTGCATCGAATTTTCGGCTGTATTCCAGGGTCCGCCGCTGCCTGTCCAGCCGGCACCATCATTCATATTGATTTCAAGTCCAAGACGACCAGCTTCCTGACAGGCGAAACGAAACATCTCCTGCCATGATGAGGTACCAAATGCGACAGGTCCCTGCGGTGATCCATCCACCTCCATGATCAGGACGCCGCCTATGCCCACACGCTGCATCGCCTCGAGATCGGCTGTGATTCCTTCCCGTGTAATATTTCCGTTGATCCAGAACCAATATACCCATGGGCGGGCATCGGTAGGGGGATTCAAAAAGCTCTCGGATAATTCCATTGAAGCACCTGTAATCATCGCACCTGCAGGGGAGAGATTTATCCAGCAACCCGCCATAATACCGGCTGTACCTGCTGTCACTCCTTTTAAAAAGAGACGACGATTTAATGTTAGTTTAGATGGCATTTGACACCTTTAAATATTTTTTGATTCATCCATTTTCACTATTTGCAACTAAATTATTCAGCTGTTGAATAATTTGAAAAAGATACTGTTTGATCGGAATAAAAATAGGTAAATATTAAACTAATTCGTTAATCGTACGTCAAAGAAAAATTAATTTAACCTCTAATCGCTGATTACAGATGCTCAAAAAAGTCTTTTGTAAAGATTTATTATTATATTACTTTTGGCACCTCGAACAGTCCTGTAAATATTAGATAAAGTCAACATAAAAAGTTATTACCTTCCGCAAAATGTTTACAAAAATATCCCGAATTATTCTTCGAAACAGAATCCATTTCATTGCCATTCTTTTAGGTTTTACCGCATATATGGGCTATGAGGCTCAAAGCGTTAAATTATCCTACGAAAACACTTCTCTACTGGGGGCAAAGGACAGTGCGATGGTAGAGTACCAAAAATTCAAAAATCAATATGGTGAGGATGGTACGGTTCTAATGATAGGGATTAAGAATCCGGACATTTTCAAACTCGATCAGTTTACTGCCTGGTATGACCTGGGAAACACGATCCGGGGTATCGATGGCGTTGAAGATGTGATCAGTATGACTCGCGGACTGAATCTTGTAAAGAACGAAACGACACACCAATTCGACTATTATCCGCTGGTAAAGACCCGTCCAACCAATCAGGCAGAGGTGGATAGTTTAAGAAATACGTTGCTCGGTCTGAAATTTTATGAGGGGATGCTCTACAACCGGAAGACCAATGCAGCATTGATGGCTATTACACTGAACAAAAACATCCTGGTTGACAAAAGGAGAATTGCTTTGGTGGCTAATATTGTTAAGGCTGCGAGCACCTATGGGACGGCAAATAAAATTGATGTCCATTATTCCGGTATGCCCTATATCCGGACGATCATGATGAAAACAGTAAAGCAAGAGCTTTTAATTTTCATTTTGATGAGTATCGGAATTGCTGCGATTATCATGTACATGTTTTTCCGATCATTTAAGGTGGTACTTAGTTCTTTGCTGATTGTTGCAATAAGTATCGTATGGGTTATGGGAACGACAGTACTTTTCAATTTTAAGATTACAATACTTACAGGAGTTATACCTTCGTTAATTGTAATTATTGCGATTGAGAACTGCATTTATATCCTTAATAAATACCATTGGGAGTACAGAAGCCATGGGAATAAGATCAGAGCATTGATCCGTGTTGTTCAGCGAATAGGATTTGCCTCACTGATGACCAATGCAGCTACAGCTCTCGGATTTGCTGCATTTATCCTCACTTCCAATCAAATGTTAAAAGAGTTCGGTATCATTACTGCACTTAATATAATGTTGGAATATGTCCTTTGTATCACCTTGCTTCCCATAATTTTTAGTTTTATCGATCCCCCTACTGCCAAGCATGTGAAACATCTTGACAGCAATTTTTTTGGGGGAATCATAAAGAAAATTATTTACATGATCAGCTATCGCAGAAACCTGATTTATGGTATTGCTGGGGTTTTACTTTTAGTAGGTTTTTTGGGTATCAGCATGATGAAAACTTCGGGTAAAATTGTGGACGACTTTGAGACCGATGATCCCATTTTCCTCGATCTTAAGTTTTTTGAAAAGAATTTTGGTGGAGTAATGCCTTTTGAGATTTCAATCGACACAAAGAAGAAAAACGGGGTAATAGCAGGGTCTACGCTCGATAAGATTAATGAGCTTCAAAAAATGGTTAATAGCTATCCCGAATTTTCGAAACCGCTCTCCATTGTAGAACTTTTTAAGTTTTCGAAGCAAGCCTATTTCGGAGGAGACTCTTCGATGTATTCGATGCCCAGCAATGTAGAGAAAGGATTTATAATGGGTTATCTTCCAAAAAATCAAAACGGGAAAAAGAATAATTTACTTTTTGCCTATCTCGATAGCACAAAACGGTATACCCGGGTGAGTTTTCAAATGGCCGATGTGGGAACTAAACATATGGATTCATTGATGGCCAAAATTAATCCACAGATTGACAGTATTTTTAGCCCATCAAAATATAAAGTTACAGTCACTGGCAATAGCGTAATTTACGCACGAGGAACGAACTTCCTGATAGATAATCTTTTTGAGAGTGTATTGATAGCAATCGTTATGATTTCGCTCCTAATGGCATTGCTTTTCTCCTCCTTTAAAATGATTCTGGTCTCCATGATTCCAAATATCATTCCGCTGTTAATCACTGCAGCACTGATGGGTTTTACAGGTATACCGATCAAACCATCGACAATCATTGTTTTCAGCATTGCGCTTGGTATTTCGGTTGATAATGCAATTCAGTATCTGTCGCGATACCGGCATGAACTCAAAATAACCAACGGTGCGATCAAACAATCGGCGATCAGCGCCCTTCATGAGGCCGGTTTTAGCATGATTTACACCAGTATCGTTCTTGTTTTGGGGTTTAGCGTTTTTATCGTCTCAAGTTTTGGTGGAACTCAGGCATTGGGAATTCTGATCTCCACCACATTGCTGATCGCGATGTTTTTCAATATCATGGTGCTTCCTTCGCTCCTATTAACACTCGACAAACGTCTGACAAGCAAGTCTTTTACAGAGCCAATACTTGAGATTTATGATGATGAGGATTTGGAGGATGAACATGTGAAGATTGAGAATGTCATTCTTAAACCTGAAAACAAAGACCCTCAGAAATAAAGATTTTTCCAAAAAAAAACTGTATTGATGCTCAATAACTTCCGAAATAGCAGATTTTAAAATCACAGATATCTTATTTTAGAAATACAAGATATCTTGTGTTTCTAAAATAAGATATTATGCAACAGATTCCTATAATCTTTTGAACTATTTACTGCAGGACATTTTTGATGGTGTTGTCTTCTGAATAGCTTCAACTCCGGCAATAACCTTAAGCAATTGTTCTCCAGCTCCAATTTTATATCCTGAAGAGAAAAGGTAAACATTGCCATCCTCGTCGCACAAGAGGAGTAAGGGTAGTTTATCTTTAAGACCATCACCGTAGATTGCAGAAACAGCTTTCAGTATATTACCCTCTTTATCGATTCCGGTTACCAATTTGGCGGGAAGATGGTAAGTTTTCAGGACTCCTGCCGAGGGAGCCTTATCTGCAGCCATTGCAAAAACAAATTGTCCTCCCCATTTATTGAAATGATCGACGTATGGGCCTAGGTCATTCAGAATATGTTTGGATGGCTCTTTATCCGGATCAATCAGCACCAAAACGGAGTGCTTTCCGGCAATAAGGGTTGAAAGATTTTCTGTTTTTCCTTCCCCTATTTTGTCGATGCTTAACTGCTCGAAGTTGAGTTTTCCCGAAGGTTTAAGTTCCCCTGCCTGTTTACGAAGTTCGATCGGAATTGTGGTGAGCTTTCCTTTTTCAATTGTAAAAAAAGTCATCCCACTCAAAACTGATCCGTCCTGAAGTCTGTTTCCTGTGATCAAAGCATAGTTACCAACTTCCAGTTTAAGGGGGTCCTTCGAATCGGTAAGAATTTTCCCTTCCGGAAATTCAAGTGTTTTATAAAATCCGTTCTTCAAAATAGCGATTGTATAGTGAATCGAATATTGCGGTGGTACTGAATTATTTTTATCTATCAGTTTAAGTAAGCCGTTTTCAGGCTGCACAACAGCCGTATTTTCAAACCCGGCGCGCAGCCATTCCCCGTTCTTAAAATATTCGGGTTGCAAATTTTCTGGATTTAGGCGTGCGGGGATCCCGAACGTACGGCAGGCAGCAACAAAGAAAATATCTCTCGATTTGGGATCGGCTACCCTGAGGTTAAACACCCCTGTTGGTGAAAGGGGTGTGCGCGAATGATTATTGGCCACCGTATTGATCTGAATATTCTCGCGAATCCACTTTGTAAGTGATGTAATATCGGTTCGGGCCGATTGCGCCAAATCAGAACCCAATGAGGCAGCCAGAGAACTTCTCCATGGCGTCAAAATCTCAAGTTCAATGCGCGGCGAAAGGATATAACGGGTAAAAATCTCTTTTGAAATTCCGGATTGCTGTCCGCCTGATTTTGAAACCTGAACCAGGTGATCGGTAAGAATTGATTCAGGGGTATCGCTGAAATCCTTATCTGAAATCTGAATTGCCAGGTCAAGTAAAGTACTGTGGTATTGAGGCGCATTCTTCTCGAGATAAGCGGCCAGCTGGTCCCAGTTTCCATAGCTTAATTTGAAGAACCGGGAAATCGTGTCAAACGGGAGGTTGGTTTTTTTTGCAAAACCTGCAATCCATTCAGAATCCTTAAAGGTTTGAATATAAGCTCCACGGATAGAATCTTCCCGGGTCATGCGGCGGGTATTTTCTTTTCGTGCCTGATCTGTTACATCAAACGCTACTTTGGCTGCATGTGGAGGGATAAAATCAAACGATTCAGTTTTATGATCAGGTACTGTTTTATTGAGAACCAGTTGCAACGTATCTTTTTCGGGGACTGAAAATTTCTGGTAAGCAAACTTTCCGTTTTTGGATGCCCAGATAATCAGATCACCCATACCTGTCAGGAGATTGCTTACCCCTGCTGTATTGGTATAACCTGTGGAGATTGGATAAAACTCGGCATAATTATAGAGTTGATATTCAACTTTCGCGCTGTCAACGGGAGTTCCATCCAGATTTTTCACCGAAATTGCAATCTTTTTTACAGTCGCATAATTGGCGGTGAGGTTTAACTCGGAAAAGCGCTCTGTAGCCAGTATCACAGGTTCAGTTCCGAAATAGTGTCCGTATGCCCTGGTATGAACAAGCATTGCGCGGCGTGCAGGCTCACTAAACCAGCCCATATTAAGGTCTACATCAGGCTCGCAAGCACCCAGATAGTTCCACTTGCCATCGATCCATACCTCAACCCAGGCATGATTATCGTCTGAATGAGCCCACCGTGGTGTGTAGACCTGGCGTGCAGGAATGCCTGCTGTCCGTAAGGCAGTAACAGTAAAGGTAGATTCTTCACCACACCGCCCAAACGATTTTTTCACAGCACTTAAAGGGGCGCTGGTTCGTGAATCTGTGCCACGGTAGTTTACTTTTTCATGACACCAATGGTTGATCTCCAGCGCAGCATCTTTCATCCCAAGTCCTTTGATCCTGGCTTTGATCTCGGGGTACATCACCTCCCTGAAATTATCGAGGTTTTCATTGTTTACCCGTAAAGGGAGAACAAAATGGAGAAATTCCTCTTCAGGAACCGTCTTGCCCCAGTTCATCTCTTCACGCGCTTTCAGACTATATTGCACATTCTTAAGGAAAAAATCTGATTTATAATCGGCCAGATCGCTCAGGGGCATATAGGCGTACATAAACTCCATCGCCTGCTTTTCAGATTCAGGAAGCTGCTGTTTCTGAAAATCCCAGGTTGGAAGCAAACTTTTGGATGTAAGCTCTTTCTGTATCATTAACATCCGTTGGATATCTGCAAGCCGTTCAGGACTTTTAATCAGAATCTCCTTCGGGGCACAGGAAATGAAAAACGTTAGGACAAGTGTGATTGAAAGTAATTTATTTGCCATGGTATTAATGATTAATGGTAAATGATTAATGGTAAATGATCAATGGTAAATGTATAATGGTTAATGTTAAATGATCAATGTTAAATGATCAATGTTAAATGATCAATGTTAAATGATCAATGGTAAATGATCAATGGTAAATGATCAATGGTAAATGATCAATGGTTAATGGTTAATATTGAAAAAAGTTCATTTAATAATTTTTAATCCTAATTGCCTGACAGCCTAAATCCTTATAGACTAATAACTTATAGCCTAAAGCTTAACAGCCTATTTCAAAATAAATGAAACAGGTTGATAAGCATTCAAATCCGCGCTAAAAGAGTGATTAATAACCGGAATGGCCTTCCCGGTCTTCTCCCCTCTTAAATTACAGGGCTGAACCATCTTATAAACACTCTCTTTGGGCAGGGTTACGATGCACTTGGTATTTACTCCGTTTTGTTCCCAAAGACGGACCAGATCACCCGCTCCATCCCTGTTTTTACCAAAAGCGGTGACCAGAATACCTTTTTCTGATACTCCAATTCCATCGTCCTTAACCGAAAGTGATCCAGCTTTTCCGGATGCCAAAGCCGCCATTAACGGATTACGAAGTTCCTCTGATGGGGTAACAATTGAAGGTCCATTTGAGTAGTGGTCGATACTCCAGATGTAAAACCGGGCATTCCACGATCCTTCAATCCATTCGGTGAAATTTGTACTCCATTGGTTATTATATAAATTAAAAAATACGTTTGCCTTTTGGGGAACGAATGCTGGCGAATAGGACCATAATCCGGGGCGGTCAAGACTGATTCCCGGAACGTCAGGTGACATGATTCCAAATCCACTGTTTTTTGAATCTATAACTGCCATTCCGGAATTAAGAAAGCAATAATCCATGTTTGATCCTTTGATAAAATCTGTCGCAGGATCCACCACTGCACCGAGTCGTCCCAGTTTAAACTGTGGTTTTTCAATATTGAACGGAAAACTGATCCATCCCCCCTCAGGCCATGCATCTGCCGGTTTTCCATTGATACTCCAGATAAGTTCAACAGCTGGTTTACTATCAGTCAAACTAAAAGTTAGAGAATAGTGGTGTTTAAGATCTGCATCGCCATCAAAATGCATCACCGCCGAAACAGATACGGTATCGTTGAAGAATTCAATCCGGACATTCTTACCAGAAAGACGTTTGTAAGGGTCATTGGAAAGATTGATCCGTCCAAGTTCGGGGTACGCCCAGTTATATCCCCCTTTGATATAATCCCTGGCATACTTATCGGTATTCTCCTTGCTGAACCGTTCGTAGAGATATTGCCCAAACTGGAAATCTGAATTCGGATTAACAGCTTCACGTCCTGATTTCTTATCAATCATCGATTTAATGGTCCCTAATTTAGGATCGAAAACCAATCTGAAAAACTGATTTTCGATAGTGTTGTTTTGGGGATCACATTCCATGGTGGATTTATTAAACTGAACGGCCCCTGAAACAGGCACAAAGGTCGTATACCCCATAGCTGGAATATGATTGGCCTGAAATTGATAAATATTATGGTTTTTGAATACTGGAATAATCTCTCCCGTAGAACTGTTTTTCAATCCTCTTTTCAGTTTTTCGGCAGTCTGAACTGTCACTAATTCGCTTCGTTCCCATGGCAATGGATTATAGACAACAATCCGCTCACCGGAAATATTTACCGAAGCTGCAAGTCCTCTGATTTCGCGACTCAGCGCCGGATCGATTAAATTTGCTGCATATGTGATATGATTTGATTTTTCCTTCCAGGAATATTCAATTGGCTCGTAGTATCCCTTTGCGCGCAGATTCTCAAATTCATCGCCATAAGCCCAGTAACCTGCAAAACCGTGACTCATTGCCATCCCAAATGAGTGTTCATCCCAGAGGTGAATCTGCTCCATGGCATCATCCACAATCGGGCTGATGCGTTTTTCAACCTGGCTGCCCCATATCCCCGTCAGGGTATTTAAAGCTTCGAGATTTGCTACTGACTTACTCAAAATCCTTCCCGCTTTTACCTCACGGGGCATCGACATATAACCATGGATCCAGGTGTCGGGCATATCTCCCTTAACAACGGGTAATTCGGGTTTCTCCTTAATCAGGGAGGTATAAAAGTCGCCCATACTTCCAGTCCTGACCGTGGCTTCAGGATTAAGTTTTTTAATCTCATTCAACGCATCCTTATATTCATCGAATGTTGGAACACCGGTATTGTCATTAGTCATCACAATGGCAAGCCAGGTATTGAATTTCCAATCTTTCGGTGGCGCTGGGCTTGTTCCATAATAGGGTCCGTAATACATTGTCATCACCCGTGACTTATCGGGACCTTCCCACCAGAAAAGTAACGGTACTTCGGGTGACATTGAAGCGGCATTACAGCCAATATGAAGGAATTTTATTCCGGCATTGTTTAAAACGGTTGGAAGAATCCATGAATGACTAGGAACATCGGTTTGCTTAGCGTCGATAGGAAGAGAAAGGCCGGCATCCTTATTGATTTTGGAGGAATAAGAAAGCGACCTTACAAGCGGTTCAAGATCGAGTGCCTCCGTTTCAAAACTAAGCGGCATTGCCTGAACGATCAGATTTCCATCGCGAATAGCCTGTTGAATCCTTGGCTTAACAGAGGGTTCAGACATGGCAATCATCTGTTTCAATGGCCATCCCGAAATCGTCCATTTAAATTGCTGACTTTTAGGAAACTGTTTCGACTTCTCAATCATATCCAGGGCGCCGGTAATTGTTGAATGTGAATAATTATACACCACATTATCTGCCCAGTCGGTATATCCGATATCGAAGTGGGTCTTGAAAACCACAATCACCTCTTTAACGTTTGATTGTCCTTGAAGTTGATTGCTAAATCCAAATGCTATAGAAAGCATGAATAAAAGGATTGTTGTATGTCTCATCATTCAAATTTTAAAAAATTTAAAAAATTCACGCAAAATACTCGTGAGTTGTCAAAATCAGACCTCAAAATAGATAATACTTTGCAAGAAGGGCAATCTAATTGAGATTTAATAATTCACGCAAAGTCACAATGACCGCAAAGCATCAAAACAGCTATTTCGCCCACGCTTCAAACATTAAAATTGCGGTGTATAAAACACCTGCCTCACCCCGGAAGGTTCCGGAACCACGTGGTTTATTATCCACAGAATACCATTCGTAGAATCCGTTATTATCTTTTACCCGTTTAACCATAGGTATCATCTGTTCATACGCCTCCTCGACAAAACCATTTTTGATAAGCTGCTGAATCATCCTGCCACCAAACCAGGTCCAATCACCACCATTCTGATAGCTGTACTCCGGGTTCATGATTTTATTTTCAAAAAAACCTGCGGGATATGGGGGGTAAAGAGTTAAACCGATCGTTCCGGCACCGGCCAATTTAACCCTGCGAATCATCTCGTTTAATGAAGTTTTTATTTCAGCCTTACTTAATAAACCAGCTTCAATAGCAATTGTTGTTCCTCCAAAATAATAGATTGCATTCTCGTCGAACTCCATTGGAAATGGAGAACCTTTTTCGAGATAAAGATGAGGAATGAACTTCTGATTCTGCTCATCCCAGAGATACTTCCTGCTGTTTTGGGAAATACTGTTTCGGATGGTTTCCCATTTGGCTTTTGTCTGAGGGATTATTTCCATGAGATTATTCAGGGCAATCAAAAACATCGCATTGTCGTAAATATCGATAGCCGGATGGGTGTTGGCATCAAGGGTTACACCCCAGCCATGTTCGGGCTGCACGTCGCCCCAGTCGGCAGTAGTTGCTCCTATGATTAATCCATATTTCTGATTGAACCTGTGTGCCATTAAAAAGTCAGCAGCCGATTCAAGCCGGTCGCTGACCTTTTTATCACCAATGGTTTCGTCCAGAATCGATTTGTCACCTGTTAACTGAATGTATTTATAGACTGCCTGGACCAATGAACTCTCCTGGTCGGTCTCCACCGTATTTTTATGACCGGCATACCTTGGTTCCAGTTTTGAATAAATGAAATTGTAATCTCCCTTTCCTACATCTTTTATTGGAGTGAATCCATCGATAATATTCCCATCCTCACCCTGCATCCGAAAGAAGACAAGCAGATTTTCTTTTAATATTGCCCTATCGTTTACCTGAGCCGCCAGATGGATGAAGGTGTTGTAATCGCGGATCCAAACCTCACGATAACCGTCACCCGCATTAAAACCTGCCTTCATCACCTCCAAAGCTTTCGACTTGACATAAGGGAAATAGGTGTCGTTTTTAATCCTGTTTGCAAGTTCCGAAGATTTCTTGGGAGGTTGGTTCTGGCATGAAGTGCCTAAAATCAGAAGAACCATTCCGATCAGACAAAAGTTTAGTCTCATTTTAATCCAGTTTTATTGAGTTGCTTTTCACGTTCCACCCTTCAATTTCAAACCATAAAGATGTTGGTTTGATATCCTGAAGATGGGAAATATCAATTCCGATCTCCCTGCTCTCACCGGGTAACAGTGTGAGGTAATTATCGGTAAAGAAAACTGGTAACGCAAGTTCTCCTCCTTTTCCATTCAATACTTTTAACCTGACAAAAAAAGCGGTTTCCTTACCTGGATTATGAATCACAACCGATTTCTCCTCTTTGGCATTTGTTTTCAGTTCACTTTCGAGGGTGGTCTGTTTTAGTTCGTTCAGTTTTTCGTAACTCTTTCCGGGTTTTGAGAGCCAGTAAAAATTCTCATCCTCCAGCTGATTTTCTTTGTTTGTTAATTTCAGTCTTAAAAAATATACCGCCTCGTTTGGATCAGGAGTTTTGATTTTATGAAGCACAGCGACCTTGTTCGCTGCTGTTGAAACTTTATACTGATCGGTTGAAAGCAATTTTCCATGAATGTCAAATTGTTCGGCAGAAACATTCAGATCCTTCAAATCAAAGAGTGTCTGATTCACAAGACAAACAGCGGAATCGTTCAGATTTAATTGCAGATGCAGTGGCGCAGCTCCGTGTTGATACCCATAAAATCCACCGTTTTGTTCGAGGAAAACATCATAAAACTGACCGCGAAGGGCAGTCCACGGATTTTGGTTTTTCCACACAAGCATTCCAGAATAGGTGGTCCACATACCTGCGTTGAATCCCTCCTGCAGCGCACGGTACTGCTCGTAATTCACCAGCTGTGCTTTTTTACAGAAATCAACGATCTCAGTAGCTTTTCCATATTGATCGATAAAATTGTCATATCCGATATAACGGTGATAACTCCAGACCGGATTTTCACCCCTTCTCCCTGAAGGAATCTTAAGATCTTTTTCATCCATTATTTTATGCATCGTTTCCACATTAGGGACACCCACCGAACCTAGTTCCGGATTAAAAGGAAACGATTTTACAGTAAAGAAGTGAAGTGGATTCTGAATACCGTAAGGACCATCGCCATTCCCGCCCAGATCACTTTTTGCCAGATCTGTCGAGGTCGACTGATCGAGGTAATAGCGCCCCTCGTCGTATTTCGGGAAAACGAAATTCTTTAATTTCTTGTCGATATCTTCGGGTGGGGTGAATTCATTGCCGCCGCACCACAGGTATAAACTGGGATGATTGCGTAACATCTTTACCTGGTCAATAACTGTATTGACAAACAGTGAATGATTATCCGGATAGGCGCGGCGCCGCTCCTGGGTCTCTTTTTTGGCAGGATCAAACCACCGACCGTTACAATCGCCTGAGATGTAAAGATCCTGCCAAACCAGAATTCCATATTTATCACAGGCATCGTAAAATTCAGGACGTTCAGTCATCGAGCCACCCCAAACGCGGATCATGTTCATGTTCATCCCGGCATGCATCTTCACATCAGTGTCGTAGCGCTGTGCCGATAACCGCAACAGCATATCTGAAGCGATCCAGTTTCCCCCTTTCATGAAAACATCCTGCCCGTTTACCGAAAAGATCCGGGCATTCAATTTATCGTCGAAACGTGTTGAAGTCTGGCGGATTCCGAAAGGGACGCTTTCAAGATCAGAGACAGTTCCGTTGTTTCCAACGAATGAGAAATCAATTTTATATAACGGGTGGTCACCCATGCCGTTTGGCCACCATAACAATGGATTCTCAATTTTGAGTTCTGGAAGTGAAACAGTGATCTTTTCACCTGCCGGAATCACAACTATTTTGGAAACCTCAATATTCCCGCATCTGGCGACTACCTTACCACTTTGTTCAATATCGGTAGCGTTGATTAAATCGGTTGAAGGAACAACTGTGGCAGAAGCCTGCTTGCCGCCAGGAACTCTTTTCCCCGGAACAATCGTCCGGACATACGGATCAAGCAGATCGACCGCACCCGTTATTTCGAGGGCAACTTCATCCCAGATACCCGTATTCCTGTCTTTAATCGGACAGATCCAATCCCACCCTGCTGCAAACTGCATTGCGACCGACCTGGCTATCGTACCATCGCCACCCTGTCCGTTGGGTGCACCAACCGGATTTACGGGGTGAACCAATACAGCCAGCCGGTTTATCCCTTTTTCAAGATAAGGGGTTATGAGATATTTTTCACGCAGGTACATCCCCTCATGGGTGTCAGGATTAATCTTTTTCCCGTTCAGAAACATCTCGGCAGAGTAATTAATACCTCGGAATTTCAACCAAACCTGTTCCCCGGCTTTTAGTTCAGGAAGCTGAAAGCCGTTAAAAAACCAGTATGTATAATATTCGGCTCCTGTTTGGTAAATATCAGGAATCAGTTCATTATTCATTGCGAAGAACGGATCGGGGACTTTTTTATTGTGCAGTAAGGTGGTCAGAACAGTTCCCGGCACCACTGCATCCATCCAGTCGTAAAAATTAAATTCCTTTGCGGAAATAACTGATCCATCGACAAGAATTTCATTAGCCTTTTTTGCCTTCCAGCCTGAATTGAGCTTTATTGGTTCATGCTGGGCTATCCCCTGAAAAGAGAGCGCCAAAAACAACACGATTGGGAAAATTTTAGTTTTCATAGGATAATACTTAAAATCTTGTGCATTGGATAAATAAGGTAATAAGGTTGCTTTTTATGGATCATAATTATACTACTATGGTTAAAAACAAAAATAAGGTTTATAAAAGTTAAATAAATATTTTTTATCAATTAATTATCAAACAGTTATATTAAAATTCTCATTATTAACAAACCTTATTTATTCTTTCACACAACCTTGGTAGCCAAGGCATCCAAATGGGGAACAACCTTATTCCCTTATTTCAGTTTTATTATTTTAATTTAGAGCATAGTAAATTGATTGCTTTCCTGAATTGATTGGACTTTCTATTGCACGTCACTCATACTGGGAGGTGGAACCTTTACTCCCCAGGTTTTATTTGGTACAGAGCCCATCTCAAAAAGAAGGGTTCCTCCATCTGTAAGTTTTTTGCGATCGATCCAGCAATTTTCAATCTTTTCATTATTCATTGAAAGAGACTGGATATAAACATTTCTCTTGGAATTATTATTAGCCTCAATAATCAGTTGTTTTCCTACAGAATATTTTGGATCAAGTTGAATCGTAACCTTATCAAACTGTGGACTACCAAACTGGAAAGTGGGGTTTGCCGAGGCATGACCCTGAACATCAAAGATACCCAGTGCGCCCATCACATACCATGCACCCAGCTGTCCCTGATCCTCATCCTGGCCAATACCGTATCCGCGAAGCGGCTCAACACCATAAAACTCATCGCATATAGCACGGGTCCATTTCTGCGTTAACCAGGGTTGACCGCTGTAATTAAACAACCACGAATCGTGCAGACAGGGTTGGTTTCCATGATTATACATCGCCTCAATGCCGGAGAAGCTGTCGACATCCTCGGACCCTCCACCAAACTTGCTCTTTTGAGAGGTTACAAATACATTCTCCAGTCTTTTATTAAACTCATCTTTCCCCATCAATTTGATGAGGCCGGCCACATCATGGGGAACATACCAGGTATACTGGAACGCATTTCCCTCCTGGAAGCCGACCCATGCCTTCATCGGATTAAAATCGGGGATAAATTTCCCTTCAATTAATTTGGGCCTCATCATCTTCGTTTCAGGATCGAAGAGATTCCTGTAATAGCCGGCCTGCTTCATTAATTTCTCGTAGTCTTCATTGTGCCCCAGTGCTTTGGCAAGTTGTGCTACTGCATAGGAACTGTAACTATATTCGAGGGTATGTGAAGATCCGAAATTGAATTTCCACCCGTTGGAGAGCAGGGTATCCCGTGATGGGACATAGCCATTATTCACGAAATAGTTTAAATCGTATTTGCCATTTCCAAGATTACGGCCATGGTATTCCAGTTCATTTTTAAGGGAGGCTTCATATCCGGTTTTCACATCAAAATCCCGTATTCCGCAATTGTAGGCTGAGGCGATGAGTAATCCCTGGAAATTTGTCTGGACGCCATTGGTAAAAGTTCCCGCTGCCTCACCGTCGTGAAGCCAACCGCGGGTTTTGTAATAATCGATATTGGATTGGACATATTCGCTAAAGTAGTCGGGATAAACCAGGGCCCAGAGCTGGCTAAGGTTCCAGAATCCTCCCCATATGCCGTCGGTGTTGTAATGGTGGTATTTGGGTTTCCCCTGACCATCGAGAGGAATCTGTCCGATTCCGTTATCCACCTGGGGATAGTTTCCATTGACATCATTTGACATTCCGCGACCAAGCAAGGCATGATATAGTCCGGTATAAAACTTTACGCGGCTGGTACTGTCGCCACCCTCAACCCTGATTCTGGAAAGCTTATTATTCCAGATTATCTGGGCTGATTTATGAACCACATCGAATGACTGTCCGGAAGCTTCGGTTTGCAGGTTTAACCGGGCATTGGCGATAGAGGTATAACTTAATCCAGATTGTATCTCAAGCTGCTCATTTTGAGCCATCGAAAAAGTTAAGAATAATCCATTCTTAACACCTTTGGTTGTATTCACCCCTTTTTGCTGGATTGAATCAACGAAAGCACCCACCTCTGTTGGTTTTTTGCTCAGTTTGGATACAAAATACATTTTCACCCGTTTACCAGGATCGCCAAATTTCACATATTCGGGATTCGTTTCGACATATCCCTCAATTTCAGTGCCATTGACTACCTGCGCCCAGGCATCGGTCACATCGCTACTCTCTCCCTGTTTATGTCCGATATCAATGATCAGATGTGCCTGGGTTGTTTCAGGAAATGTGTACCGGTGAAAGCCCACCCTTTCTGTTGCAGTAAGTTCTGCTTTTATCCCATAATCTTTCAGAAAAACAGAATAATATCCCGGTTCGGCATGTTCGCTCTTTTTATCAAACCGTGAACGATAACCACCTTCAGGATTCTCCTGCTTTCCGGGGATTGTTTTCAAAGTTCCGACAGTTGGCATAAACACGACACCGCCAATTTGAAATTCATGGAAATGGCCAAATCCTTCAATCGATGTCTGACGCCCGTCATAACCACATGGAGCCCAGCTCCCCAGACTACCGGCGGCATTGGTGTGAGGCGCAAGCTTTGCCATCCCGAATGGTAAGGCAGCAGGGGTATAGAAAAACCAACGGCCATGCACCGAACCGATTTGCGGATCGACATATGCCGATGGATTAAACGGTTTGGTTTGTGGTGAACAGGAAATAAAAAATCCTGTTATCAAGAGCAGACAAATTAAAGTATATCCTGATATTTTCAAATTGTGCATGACCAAATTATATTTATGACATTTGTGGCAAAAGCGCTTTCAACTTCTCAAAATAGATTTCATCAACCAGAACAGCGCTTCCGATCATCGAGGCAGACTCTTTTAGTTCAGAGACAGCTATCCGGATATCCGCACCCTGAGAATTAAGATAACTTTGAAGACTATCTCCAAACAGCGGAAATGCATGTGATATGTTTCCTCCAATGACAAGGACCTCAACTCCGAATTTTACCATCCACGGGCATAAAAATCGTCCAAGCTCTGTGCCGAAATCTTCAAAAAGTGCTTTAGCTATCGGTTCTGTTTCTGCCAGTTTTGCGATCTCTTTTGCCCCATTAAGCTGGACCCCGGTCTGCTCAAAATAGCGATTCAGAAACCCGCGGGTGGAGAAGAAATCATCCGCATTACCATCCTTAAAAGGCAAATACCAGACACAACCCATTTCCGGAACTTCATCACCCGAAACAACGGGTAATCGCTCACACAGAAATGCGGAGCCAAAGCCAGTTCCTAAAGTTATTGCCATTGACCGTTTTGATCCGCTTGCCTTCCCGATCCAGTCTTCACCGATTGCAAAGGCTGTGGCATCATTGATAAAACGGATCGGAAAACTATCCGGAAGGTTCATTGTTTTTCTCAGCGCATCCGGGACGTTTAATCCGTATATATTTTCAAATTTCTTGTTATTACCTTTAAAAAGTGCAACACCATTGGCATAATCAAACGGGCCGGGCATTGCAAAACCGATCCCGCTAACATTTTCAAAACCAACCTTATCGATTGTCGCTTGAATGGTCCTGCTCCAAACTCCAATTATCTCTTCTACAGAGCCCTGATTATCAAGATCATTCTCAGAAAATGTTTCCGGAAGATATTTCTTCTCAATAATATTACATGCGGCACAACTAACATGACTGCCACCCACATCAACCCCAATTGCGATAGAACCCATTTTTTAAAAGTTTAGCTTGTTATTCGTTTGAATTTTGATTTGTTATTTTGCCACCTGACTGATATGCAAAACAACTGCATATTTTGAAGGAGCACCTTTAATCAATGCCTGAGGAACTGAAACCTTAAAACCAGATCCATCAGATTTCCATTTAAGGGAGGTTGCTTTTTTCCCAAACATCGAAATCTTTGCCCCTTTTTCAGGAACAAAACCATTTACCCGAATTTCTGGAGGCAGTTTTTCGTCTTCTTTAAGAAGGTAGATGATATTCGCCGATCCGTCTTTCCCTTTGGTAAAGCGCAGCTGTCCATCGATATATGGAGCTATTGGCCGGGTATTATATATCGCTTCGCCATTAACCGTTAGCCATTCACCCATTTCCTTTAAACGGACATAGGCTTCATCATACCAGGTTCCATCAGGGCCTGGCCCAATATTTAGCAATAGATTTCCACCTTTGGCAACGATATCGTTAAGCATATGAATCATTTCGCGCGTTGGCCTCATTTTAGCGTTAAATGAGTATGACCAGCCACCACCCAGGATGATGCATGATTCCCAGGGGTAAGGTAAAAGCTTGCCTGGTACGAAATTTTCAGGAGTGAGGTAGTTCTGGTTTTTACCTTGCACAGCACGGTCAACGACAATAGCCTCGGGTTGTTTTGAACGGATTTTGGCAACCAGCTCATCCATTTTAATATCCTGGTCAAAATACTTTTTAATTTTATAACCTTCAACATGTTGGGGTTCTTCTCCAACGGGACCGTTTTTCTGAACCCATCCCCCATCAAACCAAAGCAAGTCAATCTTTCCATAGTTCGTGCAGAGTTCCATCACCTGGTTATGGGTGAAATTCACAAAATTATTCCATTTCTCGGGGTATTTGGCCGGATCATAATTGACATTTCGGTCAAGCGGTGGAAAATGGGACCACCAATAGTCTGGTGTATGCCAGTCGGGTTTTGAGAAATAAGCGCCGACCCAAAGCCCCTCCTTGCGAAAGGCATTAAAAATCTCTTTCGTTACATCTGCCTTGGGATTGGTATGAAACGGACAATCTTTTCCTGTAATCTTATAATCGGTATATTTACTGTCGAACATGCAAAATCCGTCGTGGTGCTTGGTAGTAAAGACCACATATTTCATACCGGCACCTTTGGCGGCTTTGGCCCATTTTTCAGGATCAAACTTTATTGGGTTAAAGGTCTTACCCAGGTTTTCATATTTCTTCTTATATGCAAAATAGTCTTTTACGGTATCGGGAACACACCACCCTTCATCCTCGGGGCATATCGACCAGGACTCTACAATTCCCCACTGGCTGTAGGGTCCCCAATGCATTAAAAGTCCGAATTTAATATCCTGCCATTCACCAATCCTCTTTTGAATTACCGGACTTGGATCGGGAGTATAGCTCTGCTCTTCGTGCTGACCAAAAACCTGAGAAACGGAGAGCGTTAAAAAGAAAATAACGAGTTTAATTGATCGCATAGGATTGTGTTTTTGAAGTATTGCTCATTTTGATTACAAATTTAGTATAATGAATTGGAATAGATCAGGTATAATCCCCCACTTTAAAAAATATTTCATAAACCTAATCAAAGTTATTATAAAATATCACTATTCAGCAAAATTTTCTGCCTATCTTAGACCCTTCTAAAACAAAATAAAAATACCATGAAACAAAGATTTACCGGATTAATTATTTTACTCGCTGGTTGCTTCTTATGGAGTTGTCAGCCTCAAGAAACCTTTTCGGCTAAAGAGATCGCGCTGATCCCACAGGTTCAAAAAATGACACTTGGAGCTTCCTCCTTTCATTTTAGTGAAGGGACAACCTTGGTTGTGCAAAACACTGAGCAGGAGGGTATTGCTACCCTTTTTGCCAATTTATTTGAGAAATCGGCCGGATGGAAGCCTAAAATTGTTAATGGTGGATCAGAAGGTTCAAGTCAGCTAATTTTCAAAACTGATGGAAATCTGAATGAAGAGGGTTATACGCTGGATATTAAAACTGATAAGATTGAAATTAAAGCCTCAAAGCCGGCAGGGTTCTTTTATGCAATCCAGACTTTACGCCAATTACTTCCTGCTGAGGTTGAAAGTTCTCAGAAGCAGGATAAAACAGAATGGCTGGTTCCTGTAATTTCTATTTCAGACAGTCCTGCATTTAAATGGCGTGGTTATATGCTGGATGTTTCCCGTCATTTCTTCCCCAAAGAAGATGTTATTCAGATGATTGATTTTCTGGCTATTCATAAAATTAACACACTTCATCTGCATTTATTGGATGATCAGGGATGGCGTATAGAGATCAAGAAATATCCCAAACTTACCGCTATCGGAGGCTGGCGCGTTGATCGGGAGGATAAACCCTGGAATTCGCGCCCAAAACAGGAGGCAGGGGAAAAAGCAACCAACGGTGGATTTTATACCCAGGAAGATGTAAAAGAGATGGTAGCCTATGCACAAAAACGGTACATCAATATCGTTCCTGAAATTGAGATGCCTGCTCATGTTACAGCAGCCCTTGCGGCATATCCACAGTATTCATGTACAGGTGGACCATTTACAGTTCTTCCTGGAGGAGTTTGGCCTGTTACCGATATTTATTGTGCAGGAAATGATTCTACCTTCCTGTTTTTGCAGGATGTTCTTAGCGAAGTGATTGATCTGTTTCCATCTAAATACATCCATATTGGCGGTGATGAGGCAACCAAAACAGAGTGGGATAAATGTCCGAAATGCCAGAAACGGATCAAAACAGAAGGGCTGAAGAATTCAGGCGAACTTCAAAGCTATTTTATCAAACGGATAGAGAAATTTATCAATTCGAAAGACCGGGTATTGCTTGGTTGGGATGAAATCCTCGAAGGTGGCCTCCCTCCAAAGGCAACGGTGATGAGCTGGCGTGGTACCCAGGGTGGTATAGATGCAGCAAAGCAAGGGCATGATGTGGTAATGACTCCAGGGCAGCCATGTTATTTCGACCATTACCAGGGTGCTAAGGAGGAGGAGCCTTTAGCCATCGGTGGATTCAACCCGTTGAATAAAGTTTACGAATTCGATCCAATCCCGAAGGAATTGGATGCAGAAGCGGCAAAACATATCCTGGGTGCACAGGCAAATCTTTGGACCGAATATGTTCCGACATTCAAACATGCTCAGTATATGACCTTTCCCCGGATTGCTGCAATGGCTGAGGCATTGTGGAGTTCCAAAGAGGTTAAAAACTGGGATGATTTTTACCGTCGCATTCAAACCTTCACCAAACGGTACGATCAGATGGGGATAAACTATGCGAAGAGCGCTTTTAAAACTGGTGGAAAAGCAGAGGAGCCAGCAAAAAAATAGTCTTTTTGAACTTTTATAAATTGATTTTGAATAGTGAATTAAACCCTCAAGGTATCCAAAACCTTGAGGGTTTTAATTTCGATTTATATGGCACTTACTCTGTGCAATTTTTCAAAAATAACAACCCATTTCTTACAAATTCTTTTGGATCAGGGCAAGGATTATTGAATATTCCGCGTTTAAAACCAAATCCCTCATGACCGGTATTATATGTTTCCATAAGGATTCGTGCATTGGGACAGCTATTCTCCAAAGAGTGGAATACATCTTTCCAAGGAACAAGACCACCGCCGGGCACTCCACGGTCATTCTCGCATGCATGGATTCCCACTAATTTATTCCCTGCAATTTGTATTGCTTTGCCATAATCCCTCTCCTCGGTAATCATGTGGTATGTATCAAGATTGATAAGCAGGTTTGGGTGATCAACCATTAAAGCCAGATCCACTGCCTGCTGTGAAGTGTGCAAAAGATGGGTCCGAAAACGGCTCATCGGCTCAATAACCAGCTGAACCTTTAGCTTTTCGGCATAATCAGCTAGTTTTTGCAGGTTTTCTGCAATTCGTTCATATTCAGCAAATTGTATGGGTTGGCGCATAACATGGCCCGGATGACCATAGGTTGCACCGCAATAGGCAACTGCGCCAAGTTCGGCTGCCTGTTCAATAATCCGACGGTGCCATGCCATACCAAGTCGCTGATTTTCTATAGATTCCAGGGATATGTCGCATTCCATAGGCCAAAGATTGCCGGGACCGACAGTAAGTTCGAGGCCAAGCTGTTCCGCTCGTCGCTTAACCGGTACAGGATTGAACGAGACATCATCCCCAAGGGAAATTTCAAAACAATCCAGTCCAAGTTCCCTGACCTCGTCCAGCAGTTCCAGGCATTTATCGGTCCAATGTTCCAGCCAGAGGAACTGGTGTGCGCCGTATTTATAGGATGTCATTTTTGAAAGTAAATGATTTTATAGAATATATCAGGATACTTGTCAATCGACTTCAGCGTTCACCAGTTTCATATCTCCTGTTGACCCTTTCAGAACCAATTCAATGATCACATCATTCTCATTGGCAGAATCATGAGGTACGTAGAAAATAGACTTATTCTTAATCTTTTCTACTTTAACCGCTTTATTGGTCTGAAAAATTTTAGCGGAAATAATTTTCTTATCCAGCGACGGTAATATGATATAGTTCTGCCCGTTTAAAAGATGGAGATAAATTTTGTTTTCCTTCCGGGTACTTACGAATTCCCCTTTGATCGGAAGAAATGGCCCACCCTCTGTTTGATAAATACTTTGGCCAAAGATTTTCATCCAATCGCCAATCTTGCCAAAGAGTTTTATTTGGGGTTCCTCAACACTTCCATCGGGTTTTGGAGCCATATCCAGCAAGTAGTTACCATTGCGACCGGCGATTTTAACCATTGTTTGGATGCATTCCTTTGCCGTTTTTAGTTTCAGCTTTGAATTATAGGAGTAATTTGGATAGGCAACGCTGGAACAGAATTCCCACGGACCTTTATAATACAACCCTTCCCACTCTTTTCCACCGTGGTCTTCACGACTGTGGTAATCACCAACATTTTTCTCAAAATCCCAACCGTCGTCCCATTGACCACCTTCGGGTTTAAAGGGCATTTGCAGCCGCGACATAATGATATTTGGATCCAGCGATTTTAAATAGTTGTAAAGTTGGGTCCTGTATTTTGGATTACCATACCATTCCGGATGCCAGAATCCGTCGAACCAGAAATTTTTGGTATGATATTTTTGCACGAGTTCGGCGCATTGGGTTTTGACAAATTCAAAATAGGCATCCATTCCCCCTTTTACATTGGGTATTTTATCTGCCTCAACACCGTACATGTGCGGCCATCCGTTTTCATGAAGATCTGCAATTGAATAATAGGTACAAAAGACAATTCCGTTTTTTTCGCAGGCTTCTGAAAGTTGCTTACAGATATCCTTTGCGTATGGAGTATTCATGATATTGAAATCGGTTGCCTTGGTATCCCAGAGCGAAAACCCATCGTGATGCTTTGGGACAAATACGATATATTTCATCCCGGCACTTTTGGCAATCCGAACCCAGACTTCTGCATCAAACTTAGCGGGATTGAATTCCAGGCACAGCTGCATATATTTTTCAGCAGATACGTCGGTTCCCCAGGTCCATCCTATCTCCTGATCAATAGCACCGAGCGGGGTCCAGTGAATAAACATACCAAAACGGGAATCAGTAAACCACTTAACTTCACTTTTCACCGGGTAATTCATCTCTCTTTCCTGTGAAAATGCCCCATGAAAAGCTGTAAAAAAGATAAAGATGACTAAGAATAATCTCAAAATCCTTAGGGTGAATTTCGATTGACGGCTTTGAAGTAGAAAAGACATAGAAAGTAGTTTAGTGAAAAAAAATATGTCAGAGGTATTGAAATAAAATTGAGAGTGCTAAATTACCATTAAAATGGCTCATGAAAAACAGCAAATATTCGCGCTGCCAATCGTTGTCCAATTCCTTTGACTTTTCGCAAATCATCCGGTGACGAATTCAAAATATTTTCAATGGTCCCAAATGATCTTAATAATGCCAACCCTTTTTTTGTCCCAATACCCGGCAGATTCTGAAGCAAAAATAATTTTTGCCGCTGTTTCCTCGTGAGACGGATAGCTGGCAGGCCATGCAGAATTAGCTTTGGCCGGGGTAATTCTTGTCGCTGGTATTGAGAGCAAATATGAATCAGGAGGGATGCTGTTTCGTGGATGTTCATCGAACGGATTACAGGGATGCCAAGAAAGAGCGTAAGGTGAATCATTGCACCTTGTATTGCCTGCCTTGACATTTCGCAGATTTCAAGATCAGCTTTATAACCCTCCAGAATGATCAGGCAATTTTTACCCGATTCCGCCATCCTGTAACCTTGTTGAAAAATTCTTCCGGTTTTGATTGAGACCATAAAATCATTCACGGTCTTCCGCTCGATAATTATATGGTCTCCAATCCAGTAATCTCCGGTTTGGAGTTGTTCAACCCGAAAAGTATATTCAGAGTCAAGACTTTCCAATTCTTCGACAATTCCGCTTGTTTGTTCGCGAAAGTCGATTATCAGGTTGACACTTTCATCATTTACCCGACGCATTTTATAAAATTCAATCGCTTATCAGATAAATATACGAATTCTGGATGACTATCAGTCAAATAAATCACTAAATTTGTGTACCAATTCAGACAAATAAAAATTAGTGTAACTAAAAACGAATACGGATACAAGCCTAAAGCGCACTAAATAAGATAGTTACATAAAGACTAAAAAATTACTCAATTCACTGAGTATTTTCACTCAATTCACTGAGTAATTTTCCTCAATACACCCAATAATTCTACTAATTGAACTGATTAAAACCATTCGAACATCCTCTTTCCCAAAATCAGAAGTCCACCTCATACTTCATATCCACCGCTTCCCAACTTATCTGCCGGATAATGATATTCCGAATACGAATCTTACTGCAATAAGCCTCAAATCCAACCTTTGTATATTTTTGGTTGTCAATTGGGTTAGGATCCATCCCTTCGAGGAGCAATTTACCATCCGCAAGAATAAAACAATGACCGTCGATACTTCCAGCCTGAATTTTATAGATTTTACCGGGTTCGAAATTATATAAAGGGGTGCCTAACATAAATTTATACTCATTCGATTTCTCGATTCCCACCTTACCGGTCCACCATCCCTGCAAACCAGCCACATACGCAAGTCCGCGCTGATCGGTTTCAGGAAGCCACTCGCCATTCCACATCACGTTGATATCATGTGAGGAAGGGAGAATTGTCTGGGCTTCAAATTCCACGAGTACATTTCCAGGAAAATCCTGCTTAAGCACTGCCATCCCAGGCCAGTTACCGGGATTTTCGCCCTCAAGCCATCCTGCTTTAACCTTCCATTGACTATGATGGACAGTCCACTCAGCTGAAAACTCTTCCTGGGAAACAGGTTTATCGTAAAGTATTTTCGAAGAATCCAGCAGGATTCTTTTTTTCATGAGTAAAATTGTATTCATCTTTTCCTTTTTAGTTAATGCTTCTTTCCCATTGGTAATTTGCGGCTTAGCTAATGCCATTATTACGGTTAAAACCAGGATAATCGCTAATTTAGTTTTTTTCATTTTGTAGTTTTAATTATTCGGGATATGATTTGTCATCTCAAATTCAATAGTTCCTCCATCGATGAGGTCAAAATGTGAAAATCGAAAATTGCTAATTATCTTTCCGTTGAATTTTATCGATTTTACATAACACTTTTTATCTGAACTCCCGGGAGCCTTAATAACCAATACTTTTCCACTCCCAAGCCTGATTGTAATCTTTTCGAAAACCGGACCGGTCACGGCATATTCAGGAAGTGAAGGACAAACCGGATAAAAACCGATCGCTGCCAAAACATACCATGCCGACATTTGCCCGGAATCGTCATTCCCGCTTAAGCCGCCGGGACCTGTGCCATATTCGGTTTTCAGCACCTCCCGTACCACCTTTGCTGATTTCCAGGGTTGACCCGAATAGGTATAGAGAAATGGTATCTGCTGTCCGGGTTCATTACCATGCCAGTATTGCCCCTGTGCGAAAAACTGATCGAGCATTTCATTGAATTTTTCCTTTCCACCCATCAGGCCGATCAGCCCTTTTACATCCTGCGGAACATACCAGTTATATTGCCAGGGAGTCCCTTCTGTAATGTAAGGCATCTTTCTATTTTTGTCGAAATCGGTGGTGAAGGTACCGTTGGCAAAGCGGCCATTCATATTGTTTACCGACAGATCAAAAACATTCCGGTAGTTTTGGGCACGTTTCATAAAGTAATCGTAATCGTAATGTTTCCCCATTTTCTTTGCCACCTGTGCCAGGGAGAAATCGTCATAGGCATATTCCAAGGTTCTTGAAACCTGTTCTCCCTTGTGAAATGCCTCTTTTACCGAGTCCTCCAACGGGATATACCCGTATTTCGTATACGAGAATAATGCCCGTCTACCTTTACCATCAAGATAATCCTGAAATATAGCCGGTGTTTCAGTGGCATTATGTTTCAGTAATTGAAAATCAGATTCCGTCAGATCAATCACCCCTTTCACATAAGCTTCTGCAATGATTGAGGCCGCATGATCGCCAATCATCGCAGCGGTGTAGCTGTTCCACTGCGGAAAAATCGGTAGCCATCCCCTTACTTTACCCATGGTTAACAGCGATTTGACCATATCTTTATTATATTCCGGAGCAATCAGGTTATAAAGCGGATGCAACGCACGATAGGTGTCCCACGCAGAGAAGTCGCCGTAGTAATTTCCACTGCAGATCGTGTCGGTCTGATCATTGCCATCAAACCGGGGATACTGTCCATCCACATCATTATAGGTACGCGGTTGCTGAAACGAATGATACATCGCAGTATAAAACTTTACCAATTCATCCTTATTGCTGCTTTCAACCTCAATTCGTGAAAGAATTCCATTCCATTGAGTTTTCAGATTCTGCTCTGCAAGCTTAAAATCAAATTCAGGAATTTCGGTATCCAGGTTTTTACGGGCCTGATCAATGCTCACGAAAGAGGTTCCAACCTTTACCCTGACCTGTTCTCCCTTAGTCACATGGAATGAAAAATAACCTCCAAGAGCTGGCTGATTTCCAAGTTGTTTCTCTCCCATAAGGATTTTATCACCGGAAAAAACGCCAAACGATTGCGGAGTTTTTTCCATTTTCATCACAAAATATCCTGAAAATCCAGCCTTTTTACCGTAACCCTGATAAATCCGCCGGATTGGATTGTAACCAACAATCTCCCTTCTTTCAGGGATTACCTGCACATACCCTTCACTTTTGTCATTATTGGGATTTGCAATAATATGAGCCTCCCCATCGTTCTGAAAAGTGAAACAGAAAATTCCACACCGTGTGGTGGCAGACATTTCGGAGGTGATGTGATAGGTTTCGAGATCTACTTTATAATACTGAGGGGAGGAGACTTCAGATGAATGCGAATACGTTGAACCACGTTTCCACGGATTGCAAACCAACTCTCCCGATATGGGCATGATTGCCATTGATCCGTATTCCTGGGTACATGAGCCACTGAGCCAATGCGATCCTCTAAATCCAGTGATCAGTGAATCCTTGTAATAGTATGACGAAACGCATTTCTTTTCAGTATTGGTTGTCTGGGCACACCAGTTCGTCATTGCAAACGGAGTCGTTACTGAGGGTTGCACCATCGCATTGAGTTCAGTTCCATCACTATGTTTTAAACCGGATATCGTATTTGTTGGGGCAGTTCCAATAATAGGGTTTACATATTTGGTGAAATCCATTTGCGAAAATAAATGTTGCGGATTACAACTCAAATAGATTAAGAGAATTACAAAGGCAAAATCGGAATTTTTAAATTGCATGCTATTTCTGTTGAAGTTTTACGATTTTATGGATGCCGATTTTTTCAAAGGGGATTTGTCCGAATCCCGGGACTTTATTAAAAATTATTGAAGATCTTTTCAGCTTAAAGTTGTGATCCTTATCGCTAATAAAACCGGGATCAAGGTCAGTGATAAGGTTGTTTTCTGAAAATTCAAGAAATTTCTTTTCCCCCTTAATGACTGTTTTGACACGAACAAATACATTTCTGTCTACAACATTACGTTTCGGAAGGGCCGGATTATCCTCCCAGTACCTCGAAAGTTCAAGATATCTTAGGCTATAGGGGAGCTTATTAAAGTTGATTTCATTCAGATCCTTCTCAAAGACACCTCCTTGGGCTACCATATCTTTAGCCCAGTTTTGCAAACGGTTATCTACGTAAAACGCAACAGGACAATCGATAAAAATATTGTTGATATAGGAGTTATCACTTCCGCCGCCAATCAGTGAAGGCCAGGTTCCTGCCTTATAAAAGACATTTCCAAATACAGCCATTCCGCATGCACCGTCATCGTGATAAAGGGCTGAGGTGTGGAAATGATTTTTCCCGATGTCGTGGAAATAATTGCACATAACTTTATTACCTCTCTCCGATGGATTGCGTCCGTAATAAAGTGCCCCCACATCATCGGTGGATTCGCAAACATCATGAATATCATTATATTCGATCTTATGGTTGTTCCCCGATAAAAGGATCGCTACATGAGGTGAGTCAAAGATTTCGCAATGGGAAATACGGTTTCCCACACCACTAATCTGTATCCCTGCACAATATGTCTTAGTTATCCGGTTGAAATTATGTATTGTACAATTATCAACAAAATTCCCCGATGCTGTCAGTGTTTTCCGGTCACCACCAAACAGCTGAACCCCTCCTGCCCCGGTTTGGGATATTTCGCAACCGATAAGTCCGCTTTTTTTGCCAACCATACCCTCCCTGACATCACTGATATTCACAGCATACAAACCCAGGTTCCGGAATTTACAATCCTTTAAAATGCAACTGTCTGAACTTTTAATTTCAACGCCTAAACCGCGGGAGGATTCGAATGAAATCCCCTCTATTCTAATAGCGGCAGTTTCACTGATCCTCATAAACGGACCTTGCAGCACTGAGACTTCCAGATGATCGATCTTTCCCGGATCATAAAAATAGAGGACTCCCTCCTTCCTGTCGATATAATATTCGCCGGGTTCGTCAATTTCTTCGGGAATATTATAAGCATACCATCCATTCCACTTCTGTCCTGATGAAAATCCGTAGAGGTGGGGCTGTACTGTCGATAATATTTTTCCGGAAGTATCAATGGAAGCAAGTTGTATGGCGTCATCCGCCCACCCATATTTGAAAAATCCAAAGATCCAGATATCAGCCTGATTTTTCCACAATGAAGGATGGTTTCCGGCATAGGTAAACTTTCCGCCGCGGGAATCCTTGTCCCCTTCCGCAGAAACAGAACCTTTGTCAAGTACCTTAACAACAGGCACAATCGAATCGTTTGGCCACCGTGCTAAATGAAACGCTATACCATTAATAAAAAGCTCCATCCCCGAGGCACTTAACGGATGTCCAAAACCAAACTGGGACAAATTTCCATAATCGGTAATCCCTAATTTTTTAAGGTTGACCATTAAAATATGGCTCCGGGCATTAAGTGAAAATATTCCCTCTTTTTCGCTTCCGGCTACAGGTATTGCATTCCTTGGATAAATAGTAATTCCACCTGTTAATCGGACCTTTTCACCCTTAAATGCAGTAATAACTACCCCCTTGTCCTGCTGATCCAGATTTAAAGTGCCTTTAAAATAATAGTCTCCCTTTTGCAAGAGGATCGAAAAAGGTCCTTGTTCACCCGACGATCGTTTGGACCGGATAAAATCTCGTCCCTTCTCAATGGTCAAAAACGGTCTTGAAAATGTTCCATCTCCGGAATCACTTCCTTTTGGGGATACATAAACAGGATTTAGTCCAAAGCTTAGGTTACTTAGAATAAGGAGAAATATGACTACCAGAATTCTGTTGTTACTCATTTAAATATTTATTAATTACTTCTTTGCAATTAGTTGAATGTTTATTTTAGTTTCGTTCTGATGTTCTATTTTTAAAATTCCTCCCTCTTTTAGCGGCTTCCAGTTCCACGAACTATGTTGAACAGCTGTGTCTGCCTCAGTCAGTTTAACTTCACCCGAAAGAACCGATATCGGTTTGGAACTCAGATGCAGTATTTCAACTGAATTTTTGTCAAAAGTATCGTATTGAATCTTCACTTTTCCATATGAAATTCTTCTAATGACAGAGGTGGAAGAGACCAGGTGATTTTGAGAAGAAGGTGACAGCTCAGGAAAGGCGGCCATTGCCCTTAGATAATGTCTGACAAAATCGCCGTAACCATCTGTCATCCAAGTTTCTCCGTTTGGATAGGTACTCTCTCCATCCTCTTTCACCATGTAGGTAGCCCAGCTAAGTTGTCTGATCCCCCTGTCTTTAGCTGATATGTCCCCGGTTTTGGAGGCATATAAAAGTTCCACGGCACCCTGTCGTGAGGTATGACTATTTCCGGGAACGCGGTATGCAGTTTGCTCATTCACAACTGCCACACCGTATTTCTCCCATTTGGGATTTCCAAGTTCCTGGTAAACCCAGTCTAAAATCCGGCGGGCAGATTCCTTTCCGCCTTCAAATAATTCAGGATTTTCGAGAATATATTGAGCAAAGGTAACAGCATTAATTTGGGTATCGGACCAGGCACCAACGTCTTCAAAGAAAGGGCCCCACTTATTTGTTTTTAACGGATATTGCTTCATCCAGTCAAGAAGAGTCTGAAAAGATTTTTTATACTCCGCAGTATCCCCTTTCCCCAAAGCAATCAGCTCTGTAAATAAACGCATTGTTCCCGTCCAATTGGAGGTGTAGGAATAGGTAATTTCATATTTATTTTCAATCAGCATCACACCTACCTTGCCGGTTAAGGCATTCACCCTGAAAGGAAGAGGGGAGTGATCATTATCGCCGGGTTCCATCTTTTGTGACAAGGTATTTGCAATGGCGATGGCAGCATCGAGGTAGACCGTTTTTTCGGTAATTTTATAAAGATTAATCAGTTCATACCCGAATGAACCGGCTTTATCCGGTTGTGTATACCCTTTTCCCATCACCATATCGCCGTCATAGATTCCCGAATAAATCAGCAAATTGTAAGGGTATGGAAGATTTTTCCATTTACACTCTGCGCCGGAGAGGGAGTGCGATAAATAATAGTCGGTCATAAACTGCATATTATTAAGCAGTCGTTCATCTCCGGAATAGGCATAGAGCAACCTCCATGAGGATAAGGCCATCTGAATCTGGTCCCCCCCGATTCCACGAGAATCGTTGTGATCTTTCTTCCAGACCTGATGATTCATATGATAGGGCAAACCGTTCAGGTCGGTTCGCATATTATCCCAGAATTTCCAGACGATATTTACGATGTGGTCGTACGATTTTCCGGGATCGTTATCGTACCAGGGAAGCAGTTTTCCCTGAGCATCGGTTTTTATGAGGTGATAACTTAATTTTTCAGGACTCTTTTGGGCCAGGAGACTGAACGACAACAATAAAAGGAGAAAAAAAATGGGTCTTTTCATCGTTTGGAGTTTCCTCCAAAAATAATTTAAAATATTTAAATAAGAAGTTACTAAAAAAATCTAGTGCTGTCCCCTAAAATTGATGACCTTGGAATAGTGAAATAATCCTGAATGATGATTTATTACAAATAAAAAACGCCTTCCCGCGCATAGAATGCAACAGGGAAGACGTATACCCAGCCAGCTAATCAACAATAATTTGTAAGTCCAAATTTAATGTGGTTGTTTTTACTCGACATTTAGTCCCCACGCATATATTTCTGCCAGGTCCATTTGTGCACCACTTTCAGCTCCAACAGAATTGTCTGCATAATCAAAAGCTTCAGTGATTACCAGCCGAAGGTATCTTCCTTTTTTTGCGGCCACATCAAAAACCAATGAGCGGGAATCATTATTTGCAAGATTCCAATCAGTCAATTTACTCCATTGAATTAAGTCATTGCTTATTTCGAAATATCCGCTTTTCATATTACCCCTCCAATCATCATTAGGTTTGGTAAAGCCAACCCTGAAAATGTTTTTAGTCGATTTCATATCGATTACAAAAAAGTACGGTAGAGGTTTGGGATTATCCCATTTCGATCCCCAAAAAGTTGAGAGATCATCATCCAAGGTTTTATCTGGTGTTCGGCCTAACCAATCATAATCCGGCTCTTCGCTAATACAAGAATTCCATTCAATCACCTTCCATTCCGTACGGCTAAGTAAATCCGGCATATAACTTACATGGAAAAATTGTAACCCGTTTACAGGATCCACTCCATATTTAGACACCGTCTTAATTCTCAAAGGTATAATATATTCGCCAAACATGTTAATACCCTCATTATTAATGAGATTCTTTTTAATCAATGTGATTGAAATATCCCTGGAACTTATTCCTCCAGCTAATACATCCTCATCAGGATGAAGGTTAAAGGCATTTGTTGGCAATGGGATAAATGAAGAGCCATTCGCAGAGTTATAATCGGACAATGCCTCGGGGTCCTGGTCAACCGTAAAATTCAGATCCCAGATATTTTTGTAGTTGGTCAGGATTTTGGTTGAGACGTTAAATTCATCAGGGTCATCAACCGAAATACTTAAAGGTGAAGAAGGAAAACCAGGAACAGCAAAAGCAATATATGGCTCGATCACCTCCGGCACAAGCAAAACATTTTCATTGGCAGCCTTTAATTCTATATTGTTCATGATCTTTATTTTTAAAGGCAATAAAAACAGATCACCATTTTCCTGAATCTTAAGAATTTCAGTTGTATTAAAGACTATTTTTGCCTTATCTGAGACATCATTTATTGAAATGTTAATGGCATTATTAACAAGCGTATAACAGTTTTCAGGAAGAAGTTGATAATTTGTACTATTGGTTTCATTATAGGCTGAAAGAAGTGTTGGATCAATCAGAAATTCCAGAGAGGCTTCTTCAGTTCCCAAACCCGATTTATAGATTGGAAGATTGTATTCGTAGGTTCCAAAGTTATATATTTGAGCCTGTTGTAAGCCAGGGTTGATAAGGTATATTTTATCGTTGGGTATGTTATCCAGACGGTTATCTTCGCATGATTGCAAAAGCGCAACGACTGCAAGGACAACGATGATATATGAGATTATATTTTTCATTTTTTATATAATTTGAGTTTAATAAAAAGTGCTTTTACCAGCCATAATTCTGAGTAATATTTTTCATTTCGTTAAGTTGGGACTGATGGATCGGAAACAGGTAATGTTTAGGCTGAAAAACTAGTGGTAAACAAATCTGATCAGTCCGCTCCCATGAATCTTCGAAATTAGTAGCCAGGAGATTTCTTCCAAAACGGGGGCCATTACTCTCTTTAACTGCGGTCATGCAGGTACGGATATCGTAATAGCGAAGATTTTCGAAAGCCATCTCTACCATCCGTTCTTTTTGCATAAGTTCACGCAGTAAAACCTTGTTTCCAATTACTTCCGGGTAAGCCACTTCGATGTTATTCAATCCACTTCTGTTACGCACCTTGTTTAAATAGGTTAATGCGTTGGTTTCGTCCCGATTGTCCATTTCGTTACAAGCTTCAGCATAATTGAGATATACTTCTCCCAATCGAATGTATGGCCAGCTAAAACTGCCCCAATTCCCATTCTCGGTATCATTTCGTGGATCACTCATTCTGCGGAACAAGTAGCCAACTTTCACAAAATCTCCGGTTGAATTATTAAATGAGGAGGTGCCGCCATCATAAAAAGTAACCAGTTTTTCACCCCCAAAAGTATTAATCCAATTCATTCCGTTAAAAAGAATTGAGGCGTAGAATCGGGCATCCCGGCCGACACAACTATTATGAGCTTTAATGACCGAGCCATCAATTGGATGAATATAGGAGTTCGAGAAACCATTATCTGAATAACCGGATTGGGAATCTACAACCGGAACTCCATTGGATTGATAATCTTTGATCGGAAATCGTCCGGATTCGGCCATCGGATAAGTATCTACCAATTTCAGGGAAGGTGCAAAACCACCATAGCCTTCTTTTAAAACCATTGGCGGGGCAGAGCGTACATTCCAGAAAGCGCCATCACCCTCCCATCTGGCAAAAATCAGTTCCTTGTTCCATTTCTCAAAATAGATACCCATATAGGACTTGATCCCCTTTTTGAATGGGTCAGCTTCGGAGGTATTTTCATATAAATTATAGACACCCAGATCGATTACTTCGCGTGCAGCTTTTGCGGCATTTTCCCATTTGATTGGATCGGGAGATTGTGGAAAAAGGAATTCACCATAATAGTTTTGCAATCCTTTATACAAATCACATCCATTGAAGAGTGGTCGTGCAGCATAAAGCAGCAAGCGGGATCTGATCGCTAAAGCAGCTCCTCTGGTCGCTCTTCCATACCACGAAGGATCGACAATTGTAACAGGTAATACTTTGGCCGCTTCGGCAAGTTGGCTGCTGATAAATTCAACACATTTATCCAGAGAATGGCGGTCAATATCCTCGTTTTTCACGCTGATATCAGAGGCCTTATCTCCCCAGATATAAACAGGACCATATTGCTCAACTAACATAAAATAAAAATAAGCTCTGAGAAATCGTGCCTCTGCTTTCATTATTCCGCGGTTAGCTTCTGTAATCTCACCACATTTATCGACATTATCCATAAATACGGTAGCCTGGTTAATCCCCTGATAATAGGTTGTCCATGTCTGGAAATTATCCGTAGTGGTATTCCATGATCCATCATTGTGTCCTAAATAGCCCACCCATGCCGTCCATGAAAAATAAGCCTCATCCGAACGGGGAGTTGTGCTGTTTAACGCGCTGTAGTCCTGCGGAAGGAACGAGTAAACCTGGGTCAAATAACGCTCGGTGGATATCCGCTTACTAAAAACTTCTTCCATGGTCATCTGGTCCCCCAAATAAGGGGTCAGGTAATTTTTGCATGAGGTGTTAAGTAACAAAAAGAAGAGGGTTGCAATCTGAATATATAATCGTGTCTTCATTTTTCTAATATTTATAGGTTAACATTCACTCCGATATTAACAACTCTCATATTGGGATAAACAGATCCCTGAGAGTTATTTAGTTCCGGATCCCAGAGTTTAAAATCGCTGATTGTAAACAGGTTAACCCCCTGAACAAAAAATCTGACAGCAGAGAGACGAACTTTCGCGGTAAACTTCTTAGGTAGGCTATATCCAAACTCTGCATTTTTCAATCTCATAAAACGATTGTTGATTTGTTTAGCTGTCGACAACTGTTTATTGTTCTGATTGGTATAGATTGACATCCTGGGATATTTGGCATTGGGATCAGGGTTTTCTACAGTCCAACGATTTACAGCCACATCTTCATATACTCCTGAAAGGAAAAGGTTTGCATTTTCAAATCCGTTTATGGGTGAACCATCGATAAAAGAGGTTACATTATCTATACCCTGGAAGAATAACGAAAGGTCGAAACCATGCAATCCGGCACTAACGCCGAATCCATAGCTGATTTCAGGAACATGAGTTCGTCCGATTGCAATTTTATCATAATCATTGACAACCTTGTCGCCATTAATATCCCGGTATTTAAGGTCTCCGGGACGAACGGGACCATATTGCTGTACCGGACTTCCAGCAATATCCTCTTCGGATTTGAAGTAACCCAATGCAACGAGTCCAAACTGTTGATAAAGCGGCTTCCCAATTTCACTTTGATAAGTCATGATTGGAGCAGGTCTGTCGTCGTAAAGTTTTTTATTTCTGTTATAGGTAAAATTAGCACGGGCTGAGAGGCTTAATTCTCCAAATTTCTGACTGTATTCAAGGGAACCGTCCACTCCCCTGTTTTTCATTTTACCGAGATTTACGTAGGGATTAACATTTATACCCACGACTGAAGGGACGCTTAACCGTTCAATAAAAATACCATCCCGAAGTTCATGGAAGTAGTCAGCCTGAATAGTTAGTTTATCGTACAATTTGAGCTCTATACCAAGGTTGAATTTTTTTGCCTTTTCCCACGAAACATTTGAATTTCCAGGGTAACCTGTGGCAATTCCGTTCATCCAGGTTTGACCACTCTCACCAAAGGTGTAGGCGCCTGACACCTGCATTTCGGGATTAAAAGCGAAACGACGCCCCCCTCCAATTTGATCATTTCCAATCAGTCCATAAGATCCCTTAAATTTCAACGTAGTGATCACATCGGTTAATGGCTGAAAGAATGCCTCATTACTGATCAGGTAACCAACAGCAATTGATGGAAAAAATCCATATTGTTTCCCTGGGGAGAAGTTTTCGGAACCGTTATAACCAAAATTTCCTTCAGCAAAATATTTATCTTTATAAGAATAGGTAGCGCGTGCTGCAATTCCCATATTCCGGTATGGGAGAGAATAGATATAACTTTCCGGAAAGTTATTTGTCATCTCTTTTTGGTTAAATAAAAATAATCCACCCACACGATGATCCTTATTATATACCTGATCATAACTGATTGATGATTCCAGATAAATTGTCCGTTGTCCGGAATTACCTCTCCATAAGGTCATATAATCATTTCCATCATTATTTTTCTTAAGTATCAGGCTCCCTTCAGTATCGCGACCAGTTGCATAATAGGTAGAGGGGGATTTATACCTGGATATAATTGCGGAATTAATTGCATCCCACGAAAACTTCACATTGGCTTTAAGTCCGGGAGTGATCAGATCGGAGAAATCCTGAGTTAAACCTACAAGTGATTGGGCATTATTGTTGAACATTTGTACATAACCGCTATTATTTAACAGGTTATATGGATTTTCTCCAATGGGCGAGCGGGCAATGGTTCCATCCGAATAAACTTTGGGTATAGCAATTGGAACTGTCAGAAAGGAATAAATCCACAGCTCGTCAGTGTCAGGTTTATTTTTGACATCATACTGATTCGAGAGATTAATATTAAGGACCGTATTCTTGTGAAGGTTAATATCGATATTTGAACGGAAATTATATTTGGTCCAATTCAATGAAGGGTTGTACTGGTCACTGGCCACTGCATTGAAAAGGCCATTTTCACGATAAACCGAACCTGAGACGTAAAATTTCACAATTGGACCTCCGCCAGATACGCTGGCATTAAGGCGTTGGCTGGAAGTTGTCTTTCGGTATATTTCGTCGAGCCAATTTACATTTGGGTAAAGATCGGGATCCGATCCGTCCAGATATTTTCCCATTATTTCGTCCGTATAAAATTTACGCCCGTTATTAGCTTCCTTATAAACATCATTATAGAGGCTCATAAACTGCTTTGCATCAGCCATTTTAGGCATTTTAGTTGGTGAAAGCAATCCTGTTTCAGCTTTTATATTGAGGATTGGTTTCCCCTCTTTCCCCTTTCGGGTTGTCACTAAAACAACACCGTTTGCACCCCTTACGCCGTAAACAGCCGTCGCAGTGGCATCTTTGAGGATCGAAAACGTTTCAATATCTTCAACTTCAACCAGGTCCAGTGAGCGTTCAATTCCATCGACCAAAACCAACGGGCGGTTATTTGCACCAAAGGTACTCACACCCCGAATCCAGAAGTCAGCACCGGAACCAGGTTCACCTGAGCGCTGAACTGCAACTATTCCGGCCAGCTGCCCGGCTAAACTGGTACTCAACTTCCCCACTGGCATTCTAAGATCGGGCATCGAAACTGAGGTAATAGCCCCGATCACGCTGACTTTTCGCTGTTTCCCGTAGGCAACCACAACCACGTTATCCAGTTCCTGTGCCTCCTCTTTAAGTGTTATCGAAAACTCCTTCTGATTGTAATAATCTACAATTTGAGTGACCATCCCAATAAAGGAGAAGGAAAGTTTATTCCCGGGGGCCAATTCGATCAGAAAGGTTCCGTCAATATCTGTTATTACTCCACGGGTTGTGCCGGCTACCGCCACTGTTGCCCCCTGAAGTGGTTGACCGGCTGAATCAAGAATTTTACCCCGAACAATATTTTTTGTTGGCTGCGGTGCCATTAAAACTTTGGCGTCCAACCTCTCCTTGAGAATGATCTGTCGCTCGCGCACCTCATAATCAATATTGCCCTGGTCACAAACCGATTTGAGTACCTCCTCAAATTTGGTATCCGTAAAATCAACCGATATCTCTTTAGAATTATCGAGAACATTGTCCTTGTACATAAAAATGTAATCAGTTTTCGTCTCAATACCCTCAAGAACATCCTGGATACTGGCTTTGTTAAAATGGATCGAAAGCGTTACCTGTGAAAAGCCATTGCCAAAGGAGGCCATAACTAATAAGGTCAGCATTACAGTTAGTTTCATCTTTCTTAATCTTAATCGCATCCTATCCCCTATCGGAAATAAGATTTCTCGTTTTTTCTTCATAAATTTGAGACGTTAAATGATACACTATAAAGTTTAACACACACTAAACCGGGGGGTGCTGGAACACTCACCGGTTTTTTATTTTATAATCTCATAGAGAAAATCGCTTTTTTTTATAATTTTCACTGAAGCTGTCCTTGCTATCCGTTCACAAATTTCATCTTTATCCTCTTTTAATTCGAGCTTTCCGGAGATGCGCAGACCACCCAATAAAGGGTCCCTAAATTCAAAGCGGATATTGTAGTAACGTTCAAGCCGTTTAGTAATTCTGCTGAGGTCGGTACTCTCAAATTGAAGCAAACCCTTGGTCCATAAAATGTAAGTATCTGCATTAACACTCTTGAGGTTGGTCTCATGGGTGGTCTTATTGAAGGAAGCCATCTGGTCAGGAATTAATTCTGTAGCCTTATCGAACAATCCGGCATTGTTCTTTTCTACTGTAACCCTCCCTTCTTCCAATACCGTTTCGATAATATTATCAGCCGAATACCCCGAAATATTAAATCTGGTACCCAGAACTTTTATCCTCAAATCATCCAATTGAACAATAAATGGATAGTTCTTATCACTTTTTACATCAAAAAATGCCTCCCCGACAAGGTATACCTCCCGTGCCTTTCCGGAAAAATGTTCAGGATAAACCAACCGGCTGCCTGCATTTAAATATACACGTGTCCCGTCTGACAAGAGAACCTCTGAAGTTTTACCAAAAGGGATAATTAACTGATTCATGGCCAAATCGTGGTTAATAGCCGAACCATTCACCAGTGTATCTTTATTGATTACAAGTCTGCCATCCGGCTGGTATTGCAAGACCGATTTACTTTCCTTTAACAGGATATCTTCCCCATTGGCCCGAATCAGCTTTGCAACCGTTTCAGGTATCGGCTCAGCAAGCGTAGCATTAAGGAATTGTGGATTAAACTGGTTTTGTTTATAAAAAAGGAGCGCGCCAACAGCGAAAAACAAAAAGGCAACTGCGGCATATTTCAATAAACTAATTGCCCTATTTACAGTTCTTCCCGAATATTGCTTTTCCTCGATCCTGCGTAATACCTTAGAAAATAAGCGAATTTTCTCGGTTTCTGTAAGCACATTTTTGGTTGTGCGAAACTTTAGCAATACTTTTCGGGCAAGTTGAATATTCCTCTTTTCCTCCGGATGGTCTGTTTCAAATTGGCTCCACCATCCTTCCAGCTGTTCATTTGGCTCAAATACCCAAAGGATAAAATTTTCGTTCCCGATATATTTGCTCAGTTGTTCCATGTTTGAGAGGTGCTATACCTCCAAAGGCAACGAGCATAGAAAACATGGACAGAAAATTTTGCTTTTTTAATATCAAAGGGAGAGATATATTTTTTCTGAGTTTAATACGAATTTGACAACTAATAAAAACGGGTAAATGAAACCTCTAAGTTCTTTTTACGAATAGTGCAAATAAAAAGCTATCAGACTCTTTGCCAATAATTTCACGAACGGTTTTTAAAGCCCGATGAACCTGTTTCCGCACCGATTCGACGGTAATCTCCAATATTCCGGCTATCTCACTGTATTCTAATGCTTCGTTAAAACGAAGGTAAATCGCCTCCTTTTGCTTGGCAGGCAGCTGATTCAGTGCTTTTACAACTCTGCGATTGATTTCTGCATCTTTTTCAGTCTCCATTATCTGAAATTCAATGCTGTATTCAGGCTCGAAATCTACTGTTTCATTAAATTTATGGACCAAATTTCTATCCGCCTGTAATCTCTTAATCAGGTTATGCTTCAAGGCAACCAATAAATAAAATCTCAGGTTTTCCGGGTCTAATTTGATTTTTTCCCGCTTTAGAAAGAGTTCTAAAAAAAGTTCCTGAAGGGCATCCTTTACCGCCTCTGTATCCTTACAAAGCTTCGTACCGTAGCTGTAAAGCTGATCGACATGTTGATTATACAAGATGGCAAAGGCTTCCTGGTCTCCAGATTTAAAGCGAATCCAGACACTTGCCTGAAAATCCTTAACAACCTCTTGTCTCATTGATACTTACTCATATAAAATCGCTGCAGAAAATGATCAAATATTAAAATTGGAAATATGTGAGTAATAATACAAAAAGAATCTCAAAAGACAACATAAGATGAATTTTGATTAATTATAAATAGGAATTGAGAAACAACGAATAAAAGTTGCTTTTATTCATTTCCTTAAAAGAAAAAGAGATTTAAAACGGGAAGTAAGGATTAGCAAATTATCTGTTTTGTCCTGTCACCCAATTCATATAATCGGTATAAAGTTTTTCAGAATTGGGATGTCCAACAGATGCTATGGATCCAGGTTTATTCATAATTCCAACGTATTGGTAGATCAGAATTTTTCCAACAAATGGCGAAATATCTACCATCTGCTGAAGGACCCGATCAAAATTAGCTGGAATTAATGCACTGGTATATACCCCCTTTTCAAATTCAAAGACCTCCATGTCGGCCCAAATTTTCGACCGGCCGGCTTTGATATGGGCATTGTGCAAGGTTTCAAAATATTTACCGGCACTTCCTGTCTTTGTTTTACGAACTCCAATCTCATCCTGGTAGGCAATAATATCGATATCGAGTTTTTCAAGCTGACGAATATACTCATCATTTGGCCGCATCGATTTGGTGCCGTAGGGTGCAATCAGATTAACAGAATTGGGAGTTAGCCGTTTTGCTATCTTCGTACAGTTGTTCACATAATTGAGGGTTAAATCATCGATCGAATTATTAAGCCCCGACTCATTGGGATAATACCAACCGTAAAAACTCTTATGGTGCGAATACTTTTCGGCAACCTCTTCCATCCCCAGCTCCCTCAACTTTGCAATATCCCGATCTTTCATCATCTTAGTGGTATTGGACCACTTGTCCCAGAAATCGTTACTCACGAAAAATTTCATACCACACTCATCTGCAGCAGATAGGACAGCTTCAAGCGGGTCGGGGCAGGCAAAATCGTACCGCGGCTGCAGTTTGGATGGATAATAGGTCTTCCCATCATTGGCAACCGCCATCAGGACAAGGTATTCCATACCGGTTTCGCGAATTTCCCGGACCTTTGCCTTCCACTGTTCGGTTGTAAAATTCGGTAATACGTCATTCCAGTATTTGCCTTCCACATCGAGGGTGTGACTGAACTCAAACCATGATCCGCTGATTGGTTTGATCTTAGGATTCTGCTGCGCCTGTGAGGAGAGCATTGAAAAGGCCTGGTTTGCCAACAGTAAGGAAGCTGATGTGACTCCGAATGATCTGAGAAAGTAGCGTCTGTCCATGATGTCCCGTATTTTATTAAATTATTCTATCTCAATTACAGGCTGTGCGCCAGCCAGATCTGATTTTGCAACATTGGCAATGATCGTTTTTACTTCTCCGGGAAATAACGTGATGTAATTATCGCTCCAGAATGTGGGGAGTACTTCATTTGCCGATTTATCGGTGTGAAGGTTCAGCCTGTTAAAAAAGGAGAGTGAACCGGTTTCATTTTTCAAGTTAACCTCAATCTTCAGTTCCTTACCTAAATCATTTATTGTAACTGTCTTTTTTAATTTTAATTTGGGCAACACGGCAAGTGCTGAGAAATCCTCGTGCTGCGAACACTGCCAGTAGAGGTTATCCGAAATCAGCTGACCCTCTTTACTTTTAAGTGTGAGTTTGACGAAATAGATTGGTGTGCAACTGGTTGGTTTAGGGATTTTCACACATTCGGTATAATGATCGGCAGGCACAGAAACAGTTTCAGAATATTTCCAGACTACTTTCATATTAAAATCAATCAACTGCGCCTCCACAGACATTTCCTGATGACTTTTCCCGGTTGAATTGATAACCGAGAGAACCCTGTTGTTTCCATTCATCTGAATATGTAGTGGCTCCATCGCCTTTTTAGAATAGAAATAGGCGGCACTTGGATTTAAAAACCAGTCGTAAATCTGCCAGCCAACATCAGGCCAGCAGGAATTTAGTTTCCAGAGCATTACTCCGCTGGTGATATTCCACATCCGATGACCTGCAGCCTCAAACATCGCCCGATAGCAGTCGGCATTAACCAATTGGGCATTATCCGCATATTGCTTCACCGTGGTGGGGTTACCGTACAGCGTGCGAATTGCATTATCATATCCTCTGAAACAATAATTTAGTCCATCCCATGCACCATGTTCTGCCCAGATACTGTCCAAAGGATAAATCATATTGCTTCTGCCAGGTTTATTTGCCAGATTGGCTGAAGGGATAAACTTTTGCAGGCTGCTATAAGCCGGAATCGCAGGAACACCCAACTCATTGCGGAACATTTGAAGGTGAACCTCCTCCACTTTATCAAAATAATAAGCAGGTGGGTTCCAATTGTAGTCGGGCGCCCCATCATCGGTAGTGCCGGTAGGTAAATCATCCTTGATATAAGGTGTCAGTTTATCCACATCCCAGTCGATGCTTGTTGTTGGGATAAAGGGGCGCGACGGGTCAAGGGTTTTGACTGCTGTTTTGGATGCAGTATAAAGTTCCTCATCGACAATGACCTCATTGGCAGTAAACCACGCTAAAATTGCAGGACTGTTTCGGTACCGCCTGACCAGATCATTGACTTCATTGATTGCTAACCGGTGATCAAGCGGATAGTGGGCAGTTTCGCCTCCGGGATACATACGCCAGCATTGAAAGAAGACCTCCCAGTACATCAATCCATATTTATCATAACTTTCAATCATATCCTCTGTTGGAGTCGGAGCATCTTCACTACCAATCAGATTTACATTTGCTTCAGCTAAAAGACGCGCCTCATCAAATACCCTTTTGCGGTTCATATCGAGCATCATATCGGGTTGAAGCCACCCTCCCCTGCAAAAAATACGTTGACCATTGACATAAAATATTCGGCCATAATCGTCTCCAATTCGTTTCAAATCAGTGGTTATCTGACGTATTCCGAATGTTACTTCCTGTTTATCCGAGACTTTTCCACCAATTTCGAAGGAAATTTTAAGTTTATGAAGGTATTGTTTGCCATAACCATTGGGATGCCATAAATAGGGATTTTTAATCGCAAGAGCGGCAAATTCTTTGGAATCCAGCTTCACCGTTTGGATTTCGTTTGCCTTTAAAGTAATCTCCTTTCTTACGTTAACTGTCGGCATTGAACCTCCAAGGTGTTTGGTATAGGTTGGAAATTCAAGATCACTGATCAGATCTATCGTTCCAACCAGAACCCCATTAACCATTTTATCAGAGTTATTTCTGACTTCGGTTTGAAGGTGAATATCGGACAGGGTAGTATCCGGCAATGGAAGTGTAGTGGTCACATACGGATTCTCAAGTGAGACATTTCCGGTAGCTTCAAGAAAGACATCCTGATAAATCCCCATATTCCGGTCGCGTACAACAGGGGCGCAATCCCACCCACCTGACATTTTAAGCGTTTCGTCCTTGAAAATATCAATGGCATGACCGCGTGTAGATCCAAATACTTCAAACTGAGTGCCGGGATCGGGTTCTCCCGGGTGATCGACCTGATGGATTTTTACCGCAATACAATTTTTTTCACCCGGATTCGCGTATGCGGTAATATTGAATTTAAATCGCCGGAACATCCCAACAGTCTGTTTGCTGTCGGCCACCAAATGTCCGTTTACCCATACATCGGCACGATAATTAATCCCCTGAAAATTCAACCAGATTTGCTTATTCTTAAATGTTTTCGGCACCACGATTTCTGTGCGGAACCACCACGGATCTTTCCAGGGATTCTCCTTTCCCTTGAGAAAACTGTATTTGGCAAGATCATGTTTTGCGTTGAATGCATCGGAGACATCTGGAATGCGAAAGTTATTCATTGCAAAATGGGGATCGGGATAGGTCCCATTTTTAACAAATACGCTTAAAACAGTGGTTGGAACCGATGTTTTATACCAATCATCAGTGTTGTAATGGACTGTCGAAACAATATTGTCTGAAAATTTTACCTCAATGGAATTTTTCACAAACCAGTTTTCCGATAGTTTGATCTTCTGGGCATCCACGATTAAAAAAGAGAGGAGCAAAAAGAGAAAAATGGTAATTTTCATCGTGTTACAAAGATTGTCAATAGTTATCCTTTGAAATTTAAACAATTAATTATATGCATATTAGCCTTTGCGGCTTTGCGTGATTTTTTATTGCTTTCAGTTTTTATGTTGGATTTTCGCCGCCTCCGAAAACCTAGCAGCAAAATAGTTAAAGGAAAAATAAATCTGAATTAAAAGACCAACGCCGCTGCACCAATAAACCCGGCATTATCGCCCAATTGAGCCTTTACAATTTTTAAATTTTCAGCCGGCACCGGGCAGATACTTTTTACCAATGCATCATGAAGAGACTGAAAAAACAGCGGCATCGCATTTGAAATCGATCCGCCGATTATCACAATTTCCGGATCAAGCAGGTTGATCGACCAGGAGAGGGCAAATGCGACCGCTTTTCCAAATTCTTCCCAGACAGTTTTTGCAAATTGATCACCTTCAATGGCAAGATGAGCAATCTGTTTGGAAGAAGCTTTTAATCCGGTTAAACTCTCATATAATTTACTTACTCCTGCTCCCGAAACGACCTCTTCAATAAATCCATCCCGGTATGGTGAAATCCAGATCTCACCTGCTGTTTCAGTAGCGCCCATCCAGATTTTTTGATTCAATATAATCGCACAACCGAAACCGGTTCCCAGCGTAATTCCAAGAACGCTGCATGCTCCCTTACCTGCTCCCCAGCGACTTTCGCCGAGCATCATGGCATTGGCATCGTTATTCATAAAGACAGGGAGATTAAACGCTTTTTCGATCTCACTTCGCAACGGGAAAAAGTCCATCGTGGGAAGATTGGGGCATTCCAGGATCAGACCTTTCTTTACATCCAGTGGACCGGTACACCCTAAACCGATCCCCTGAATATCTGAAATACTTAATTTATTCTGAGTGATTATCCGGGAAATTGAATCGACAATTCGTGATAAAATCAGCTCTTTACTTTCTGTGGCATTTGTAGAAACTGAAAATGATTCACCGATTAAGCTTCCATCGGCATAAACAGCTCCGGCTCTGATATTTGTTCCCCCGATATCGACTCCAATGGCAATATTATCGTTTTTCATATCATAAATGGTGATGACATTTATTAATTCAACGGATTGAAATGTCAACGGATTGAAATCCGTTACTTCAAAATATGACGAGCCGATGGCTCTAAAGAAAGCTTATTCCACAGCGGTCACTTTTGCGCCGCGTGTAAAATTCCCGGGGATGTTTTCTTCCTCAATGGACCATTGATTGACAATTAATTGCATCGGAATAAGACACAGAATTGCAAATAATGGCTCATTTGGACAGGGAATTATAATACTGCAAAGATTTTCATCCGAAATGGGGGGATTCTGATCCGTAATCAGCAGAACCTTACCCCCGAATTTAAGGATATCGGCGGCTACAGAAATACTCTGGTGATATGTTACTCCGAAAGGGGCAAAAACCACTGCCCGAAAACCCTCCTTAACCATCTCCATGGGACCATGGCGAAATTCACCACCCAACAGCGCCGAAGCAGAATTTCGTGTTGCCTCCATAAGCATCAGGGCACTCTGTTGAGCGGCAGCAAATACGGGTCCGCGGGCAACCAGCTGAACAAATGGTGTATGTGCTATGGCTTTCACAGCATTATCTAACCAATGATCCCTATTCTTAAGCAGATCAGAGACCGTTTGAATAATTGTTTCTATTTCGGAAACTGAGGTTTTGTTGAATTTATCGCTAAAACTCAGTGACAGCAAATAAGCAACAAGGTAAGTTGAGATAAATGTTTTTGTAGAGGTCATATCCTCCTTACCCGCCTTGCTTAATAATGAAATCTGAGCCTTTTTAGCCAGGGTACTTTCAGATTCATTACTGATTGCGATCACTGTAATATCTGAAGGTAATTGCTCCAGAATCTTCACAACCTCATAGCTCTCACCCGACTGGGAGATGCAGACAAAAAGGGTGGTTTTGGTAATTAATGAGAACTGATAGTGTAGTAATTCTCCTGCATTTATGGCAAACGAAGTTACATACTGAGGATTCAAAAGAGTGGTTGCTGCACAGGAGATAAAATAGGAACTCCCCATCCCGGTGAAAATGATTTTATCGAATCGTCCTGACTTCCACAGATCAATTACCTGTCTTAGACTTTCTCTCCCTTCTCCTTCTGAGAACCACAATAAGGTTGCCTTCAGCGCGTGCGGTTGTTCTTCTATCTCTTGTAAAAACTTATTCATTTGATTTTATCTTAAATTTCAAAAGATTCCCTTTTTCAACTCCTAATAGCCTAAAGCCTATTAGTCTAATCACCGATTTCCTTCTTCAGCCACATCCTTTCAATATCCTCAAGTGACTTACCCGTAGTTTCGGGAACCAGTTTCCAGGTGATATAGAGATATGGAAGGCACATGACACCAAACAACCAGAAAACCCCTGCCGGTGATAGGGTGGTCATAAGCCATGGGGTTAATTGTCCGATGAGAAACGTTCCGATCCAGAGTGAAAAACCGGCTGCCGACATTGCCAGACCGCGAACCCTGGCAGGGTACATCTCTGAAAGCAAAACCCAGATAACCACACAAATCGATATCGCACAGGAGAATATATAAACAAGGATCAGAATAAGCAGCATAATTGGAGGAACAACATTCGAAACTTTATTTACGGTGAAATAAAATCCGATAAGTATCAGCGACACTATCATTCCTGAAACACCGTAGTAGACAAGCTTCTTACGGCCTATTTTATCGATCACAGCCATCGCCAATACGGTGGATCCGAAATTTACCAAACCTACAATAACCTGATAAAATAATGAATCTCCGGCTGAAAGTCCGGTTTGCTCGAAGATCGTCGGACCGTAATAAAGTACGGCATTCACACCCATAAATTGTCCAAGAATTGCAAGGCTCACACCAATAAAAAGGGCAACCCGAAACCCCGGTTGAAAGAGTATTTTCCAGTCAGATTTCTCTTCCGACTGAACAAGGTTCTTCAAATCGGAAACCTGCTCATTGGCTTGCTCTGTTCCGTAAATACGCTTCAACGTTTTAAGGGCAGAGCTCTCCTTTGATTTTAAGACCAGCCATCTTGGACTTTCAGGGATAAAGAAGAGGATGACGAAAAACAGGATTGCAGGAAGTGATTCGGCACCGAGCATTCCCCTCCAGGTTTCTGTTACAACATATTTACCCCAGAATCCGCCAACGATTCCAAGGGCTTTCATATGAACTGCATACTCACTGATCCAATAATTAACAAGGTAGGCTCCCATGAATCCTACCGTTATTGCCAGCTGATACAGAGAAACTAAGGTTCCGCGATAACGGGCCACAGAAATCTCAGAAATATAAAGTGGCGAAATAACTGAGGCTACACCAATACCAATGCCGCCCATAATACGGTATAAAACAAGGTCTGAAATACTTCCCGATAACATGCATCCAATTCCTGAACCTGTAAAAAGAATTGCCGAAAATATAAGAACCCCTTTGCGTCCAAAATAATCACTAAGTTTTCCCGCCATCGCCACACCTATAATCGAGCCGACCAAGGCGCATCCAACATACCAGCCCGTATTGACATCATTTAGGCCGAATTGAGCGGAAACACTACCTATAGTTCCGGATATTACTGCGGTATCGTAACCAAACAGAAAACCACCCAGAGCAGCCACCGCTGCCAGAAAGATCACATAAAGCATGTTCTCGTTTTTATTTTGAATTGCCATAGAATTTTAAATTTGATATTTTTGGTACAATATGGATTAATTTATTCTTTTTTATTATCGTTTATATTTCAAAATACTCCCGGTATCTGTTATAAAGATGTCCGGCCTGAAGGTATGAAGATTGTGGGCTCATAAAATGGGAAAATTCGAAGGTGATCCCTTTGTCAAATCCGGCTCTTTTGGCAGCCTCAAGTTTCATCCGGAGTTTATCAAATTTAATTGGTAAAAAACGGATAGGCATATCCCGATCGAAAGTTTCGGCATTGGTCCAGCATTGCATTTTGTATTTATCGGCCAGCTTTTTATTTACCGAAAAGAAGGCATCCAGTTCATCATAATCGATATGCCCATCCTGAAAAGCACAGGCATCAACAACATCATGAATTCCATCAAAAATTTCTCCCCAGTCCTTCTCATGCTCCTGAACAGAAACGGCATTCTCCTTGGTTAAATTACCCCCAGCTGCATCAACGGCCTTTTTTCCGTCGATCCATGGAGAAATAAAAGTTGGCAATCCTCCCGAAACCTCCTTGCATTGTTTACCCATCGCATAGAAGGCGCCAATTGCACCTTTGGTTTTGCGGCTTATCTCACCACTGATGTACCATCCTCCAAAACTCTTGTATTTGCTTCCGTAATTTTTCCAAACTTCGTCAATCACGTATTTATTGTCTTCCACTTCCCAGCTTAAATCACCGGTGTCCCAATATTTACCCGAATCATATAACCCGAAATAAAACTTCATTCCATATTTATCAGCCAAACGTAAATACATATCGACCAAATCAACAGATGGCATATAACAATTATGCTTCTTTAGCAAATAGACTGAAGGATAAGTGATAAACTTTCGGTAGCCGGAGCGGATCAGAATTACAGTATCGATACCAATAGCTTTCATGTGGGCAAAATCCTGATCCCACTCCTTCTCCCCCCAGTTCTGGTGAGGAATATCATGCGAAATCTCATCTAGGAAAGTCCCGGTAATTTTCAGTCCCTGCGCGGCCGGTACAATCAGTTTAGGTCCATTGTCCGCATGTAAAACAGCTTTTGAATGACCGGAAGCGAATGAAGGAACAGATAGTGACAATGCCGAAAGTCCTGCAAGTGAGGACTTAGTTAAAAAATCACGACGTGAATTTTGTGTTTCCATACGTATGAATAGAAATTTTTTTGACTACAATTGAATTTTTAATTCCTCCCTACCCTATCAAGCAGGATATTATTGTTTTCCGGTTACAATTAAGGCATTTAGTGACAATATTACTCATTTTTTCACCTGCCAGCCATACCCTGGTTAATGGCTTGTTTGACATCGTCATAAAGTTGCTGATTAAATTGATTTGAACCGGCATCATCAATATGGACAAGGTCAAATAGCATGATCCCCTTTGTTTGTTGCAAGATCATTGTGATTGCATCCTGCATGTTTTTGACATTTGACCATGCTGTATTTCCAATATCGATTGAACCATATTGAATATTGGCATTCTTTAAAACTGTTTTTGCCCCTGTAATCTGCCCCTGAACAGTCCACCACCCTGCTCCGGTCAGCGTTGATGTGTAGTTTCCGGTCATAAACAGATCGAGTAATTCTGCATAACCCGTATTTTTATAGGCAGAGGTGGCCCATGAGGAGAATCCGTTTGCAGAGGGATCGTATGTGTTGCTGGCCCAGTTGACGCCTACATAATAATACGAATCATACCACGCACCCGAATAGGAACAAAATGCCATTTTGGGTTTTATTGTTTTTACAGCAGACCTTGCTTTTGCAACGAAATCGCGAATCGATTGAGACCTGAATTCGAGCCATTTTTTATATTGGGGACCTGTGACGTTGGGGACTACTGCACCGTTTGAGGATTTCCAGGTTCTTACAATATCGGTATTGGAGATGGTTGAAAGTCCGGCCCACTCCTTAAACCTAGTCAATGAATAATCTGAAAAATCGGCACAGATATCGTAATACCTGCAGTAATCAAGCACAAAACCATCGAGATTATAATTTGTTACGACCTCTTTTATCAGAGACAATTCGTAATCCTGCGCGGCCGGCTGCAACGCATTTAGCATTCCATAGGGATAAACATCCGTGATTTTTTTCACCTCTCCCGAAACTGAGATTACCTGGCTCTGGATTGCGGCGAACGCCGGATCAGTATATACTTTTCCCATCCTTGCCCCTCCTGAATTAATCCCTTCACCAAATACAGACATCGAGGCAAAAACTTTAAGCCCCTTCTTCTTTGCCTCGGTAATCACATTCTGTAGATAATCAAATTCAATAGGCTGGGTATTTCCATTCCATGATTTAAACTGTCCTGCAATAGTTGAATTATAACTGACTAGCCCTGAGATTCCTTTTACATCCACAATAACACCCTTAACCCCCATATCAGCAACCTTTTGAAATACTGCTGCCATTTTTTCAGCAGTTCCAAGGCGCGAGAAATTGGCCGCCGCTTCCATCCATAGAATGACAGGCGTATTGTTAAGCATCCTCACAATCGAAGTATCAATACCGGGATTTGTTGTTGGCGGATCGACGACCGGTGGTAGTACTGTCCCATTTTTTTTATTGCATGAATACACGAGAAATGGAAGCAATATTAAACTAAGGATATATACAAGGTTCTTCATAATATTCGAAATTTAGAACATTCCTAAAATTGCCTTAGGAAACAGTAGATACCGGTGGTTCTCTGTGCCTCCTTAGTGATCCCGGTGTTATTAAAAGTTACACAGAGTTTCACAAAGTAAGCACAGAGTTTCACAGTGTCAACAAAGACTATTTATTTGGCGCTCTCAAGCCACCTAATTGTCAAAAATTATTATCAATTAAATTTAGTTGCATCAATACAGCTTAATTCATAAGCATTTACTCCACCGTTTGTAGTCAGGAAGTAGACAGTCATTGTAAAGCCATTTTCAGAGACCGGACCAACAGCTACGTCACCAGTGATATTCCAGTTGGGTGAAGGGCAGGCGATATAGTCACTTGAACCATCAAAGACATGAAATGCGTTGTAAGCGTCACCCGAACCTGCGGCCAGAGCCATCTTCGAGGGGTCAGTAACATTAAACATGTGCATTGCGCTGCTCCATGGACCAGCATCGATGATAGCAGTATATTTTCCACCGTTAAATTCAAAATAGGTCAACGCTGGTGTTGCATCGCGCATACCATCAATATAATTCGAACTGAATGAGGAGATCATGCTGAAGTTTGCACCGTTAATATAATCCATGAAGATAGGAAGATTTGAACAAACGAAAAAATTGTCTGTCTGATGCGGACCTGCAGGAACCGCCTTGGCCACCCATCCCCAATCGCGTGGATAAACCATCGATTCAGGATCTTGTGATACGATTACGCCGTTTTTCACGGTCCACCTCAAGATCCGGTTTGCACCTCCGGCATTGGTTCCGTCTGTTGTCGCCATAATAATAGCATCACCATCGAGGTCTCCAAAAACCGATAATTTGCGTCCGTAAAAAGTACTTCCTACGGAGCTCCAGTCTGTGCTTCTGGCTAATAATTTAGGTGCGGCATTTACACTGCTCCATTTAAACAGGCAGACATTCATACCCGCATAAATATTATTAATGCCGACAATATTTCCTTTACTGTCATTCGCTATTGAATAGAGTCCGCTAACGCCAGTTACATCCAGATCTCCGGCATAGTTTCCACTCTTACGGTCATAATATTTAGCAGTTGATCCTCCATCCCATTCATTTGAGAATGGCAAAACTAAATAGTCACCACTCACCGCAATTGAAATATTCTGATAATCTGTAAATTGAAGATCACCAGCCGATTTAGACCAAAGTTTTTTAACCGAAGCAAAACCTACAGGCACCTTAACGGGGATTCCAATACGCACCGTATCCTTGGCGGTAGTTCCATCATCAGCAGTTACTGTAAAGACAACCGGGTGACTGTAATCCCTTGCAACCGAAGGGTCGGGCGAGATTTTTGCATAATAAGCCAGCTCAACGGTTGCTGTCTGATGAGTAATATCTATCGTTGAAGTCGGAATGATCACTGTTTTGTTGATAATAATTCCGCTGATATTCGCTTCATTTAACTTAAAGACCTTTATCTCTGTTTTATTACTTCTCTTCCGTACAGCGGTGATTGTATAATTATGCACAGCACCACTCTGGGCTGTAAGCGAAAAGGCTTTGGGTGCAGTAAGGTTTTTTACGCCAAAAGCCGGAATCATATAGGCACTGTTTGGAAGTGTAGCCGTCAGAAAGAGAGAGTCCAGTTTTGTTTCCGTCATTGCACCGTCAGGGTAATACCATGGGATTTCGATGGTGAGATTATCCGGATAGGGTTCTCCCTCCTTGGGTCTAAAACTTCCTGTCCCGTCTGCAAAGGTGACCATGAGGGTTTTGAGTTGATTTGCAGCGCTTTTCACCTGATATTGCTTATCGACCTTCGCGCAGCCACTGATCAGTATCATCAATGATATGACCATCGCTCCATATTTTATGTTCTTCATACTTGTCATGTTTATCAATGTTATAACTACCATCCAGTAATTTGTTCACAAGCCGGATTATTTACCCGTTCCGAGGATAAGATCGGGAAGGCATAGAATTTTTCAGGAAACTGACGCGGCATATCGTCACAGCTAATATAGTCGTAGGTAAATGAACCACCCATATTTGTAACCTTTATGCCGTGTACGTATAAACCGGAGAGTGTGCCAACAGCATCCTTCCATCGTCTCAAATCCCAGTATCGTTGACCTTCACCGGCAAGCTCAATCTTACGCTCTTTCTTGATTTGGTCAAGTAAAGCTGTGCCTGTAAGATTCAGAACCGGCAATCCGACACGCTGGCGAACTGCATTCATCCCTGAATTTGCATCAGCGGTATTACTCAGATTGTATGCAGCCTCTGCAAGATTTAGATAGACCTCTGCCAACCTGATCTCAACCAGTGGTTTGGAACTTGCCCTGTTGATCAGGTCAATATGCGTTTCATCAACGTTTTTCTTCAGATAATAACCTGTGGTTGTTGCACCTTTATTGCTTCCTGCTGCAGGCGGATAGGCTGTCCATCCGTCAACGCCACCTTCGTAAGGCTGAATGATTCTCCCCTTCCATGCAGACCCGTTGTACAATACAGTAGCCTGAAAGCGGGGTTCCAGCGACTCCCAGGGTGGCGTGTCAGTAACATTTGCAGCATGCCATGCAGACCAATCGACAATTCCTCCGCCAGCCATTTCGTATGACTCGACCAATTCCTGGGTCGGGTTGACATCTCCGCCGAATCCCGTATAATCGCCTCCCGGACTCGCAATCATATCATAATTATGTACCAGATTTGGATAGCTGTATTGAAATTCCAAAATAGCTTCTTTGTTACTATTGGAGAAATAAGATCCGAATGCTTTATCGTAGGATGGATTCAGCGCATAAGTCCCGTCACCCACCATTGCCACAACTTTAACTGCGGCATCATAGGCCGACTGCCACCTTTCGGCATAAAGCATTGCCCTTGATTTCATGGCATAGACTGCACCTTTTGTGATCCTTCCGGCATCGGCACTTGCCCAGGTCTGCGGTAAATTCTGAGCAGCAAAGTCAAACTCTGTTTCAATGAAATCCCAACATTCGGCAGCTGTACTGCGCGGATGAATCGGATCACTGGTTAGCTCCTTTAACAATATTACACTTCCGTGATTTCGCATTAACATGAAGTAAAGCGAAGCACGAAAGAAACGAACTTCCGCATTGAGACGGGTCTTAATTGTCGCGTCAAAGGTGGCTTTTTTATCGAGTCCATCCATAAACTCATTGATCAGCCGAATATAATAATAGGCATTGCTCCAGATATCCAAAGAATTCTGATCAGGGGTAATCAAACTAGGATTGGTCGCATACATATTCGCAATTGCGCCATTTGATCCGATTGTACTTCCTGCTGTTTTAATGATGTCTGTTAAACCGTCAACATACATGTTTCCGTTCAGATACGCCCCGCCAAACAATCCGTAGTGGCTGATAATGGGATAGAAGGAGTTGACATAAAGCTTTGCGTTTTTCTCACTGCTGAAAGCTACTGTCTCTGAATATTTATCAGTAGGTTCAGGAGTAAGAAACTTGTTGCATCCTGTCAAACCGAACATTGCAGCTGCAATAATTAAGGATAAAATATATCTGTTCATAATTCCGTTTTTTACAATTAGAAGGTTATCGTTGCGCTAAGGCTGAATGTCTTTTGTTGCGGATAGTAACCGTTGCTAACATTTGGCGCTTCAGGATCAAGGTATTTAAAACCTGAAAATGTTAAGAGGTTTGTTGCAGATGCCGAGAATTTTGCCCGAAAACCCAGATGATCGGTTATCGAATTAGGCAAGGTATAACCCAACTGCACATTTTTTAGACGGGTATATGCACCATCCTTAATCCACATGGTAGATGCCCAGTTATTATTTGGTCTCCACTGATTATCCAGACGAGGATAAACGCCATTCAGGTTATTGGGCGACCAGGCACCCTCCACCAGGTATTTTGGAGTATTCCCTCCATTGTAGAATGGACGGGTGTACTGGGTATCATCCCAGCCAATTCCATCATACCATCCCATCAGGGCATTATCGCAAATCGCTGCACCCTGTACAAGAAACGAGAAGTCGAAGTTCTTCCATGAGGAGAGAAAGTTCAATGCATAATTCAATTCCGGCATGCTGCTCCGGCCAATAAGGGTTACATCCTGCTCATAAGTGATTTTACCATCACCATTCAGATCCTTATAAATGATGTCACCGGCACGCGCTGAAGAGTTTACAACCGGCGAGGTGATTGCCTGATTATCAGTTTTAAATAGCCCTTGTGAAACCAGACCACTCTTTGCTCCCATTGAACGGCCAATCATACTCTGATATTCTGGTATTCCGACCGACTCATCCATGCTTAGTATCCGATTATGCGCCCAGCTTAAAGAGCCGGTTACCGCATAAGTAAACTCTCGAATCTTGTTTTTATGACTCAGAATCATTTCAAAACCGCGGTTGTCAACCTTCCCAGAATTTACAGTATTGGAATAATAACCACCGATTGATGGAGGATAAGTTCCTCCAATGGTGGTTAAGATATCACTCGTTACTTTATAGAACCAGTCAAACTCCAAACCCAGCTTACCACTCCAAAGTTCCATGTCCACACCGAAATTTGCAGTCCTCGATTTCTCCCAGGTTAGGTTTTTATTCGGATATGAAGTAGTATAAATGCCGTTTACATTTGTATTCCCGATATTGGCCACCGGACCATTTATAGTTACAAAGCGCATGTAATCATAACTGCCGTTTGTAACATCATTTCCAAGGATTCCGTAAGAACCTCTGAACTTTAAATTGGTAATAGTTGATTTTAAAGGCTTAAAAAATTCTTCCTCAGACATTCTCCAACCCAGCGAACCTGAAGGAAATAAACCATACCGTAAATTCTGCGGAAAATTGGTGGAAGCATCAACACGGGCAGACACTTCAGCCAGGTAACGGTTGTCGTAGGTATAGTTAAACCGTCCGACCCAGCCTACCCGATGTGTTGTGGCACTGTAACCAGATGGTTTTGTTGGGTTTTCCTTTGCAAAAGCGAATTCAGCAATATCGGTTAAATCGAAATTGCGGGCATAGGCTCCAAGGCCCGTCCCTTTGTATTCTGATTGCTCTGCAACCAAAAGGGCATCAACCGCATGCTTTTTATTAAAAACGTTCTGATAAGTTATGAATTGCTGGGTTGTCCAGCGGGTTGCCTGATTATACCCTTCGGTAAGCAAGGCAACAGTCCCGTAAGGTGCATTCACCTCTGTAAGGGAACTCGACTCGGTGGTTGGATTTACTGCCCAAACCGTATAGGGCGTATAAAATGATTTGGAATGATAATAATTTTTATCGTAGCTGCCAATGAATTTAAAGGATAATCCCCGCAGGAATGGCGCATCATATTTCATTGTAAGACTCGACTGTAAACCTGAATTATCGGTATTGTTGAAACCAGAAAGGTCTCGTGCTGCCATTGGATTATTACCGGTAAGAATTGACGAAGCCAGATATCTTCCATCGGGCAATCTTGGATTAATATAAGGATGCGCCGTGATGATCTGATTCATTAGATTCGTAGATACGGAGTTTCCGTTGGCATCAAAATTTGAAATTTGAGGGCTCTGACTATCGGCCACGTTTCCACTAACATTTAATGATATCGAAAATTCCTTGGTTACCTGGGCATCAAGATTTGAGCGGAGGTTATAGCGGGAATAATCAACCCCGGTGATAATTCCTTCCTGATTCAAATATCCCAAAGAGATGAAATACTTGATATTATTGGTGCCACCATTTAGGGTGATGTTGTGATGCATCGTAGGGGCAGTTGGCTTAATCATTTGCTTAACCCAGTTGGTATTGCCATAGATTCCCTGAGGGTCACCGTTGGTAACTTTATTAACTACGGCATCCGGGAAGGTACTCTGCCTGCCATTAATCTGATCGGCATAATTATACCACTTCACATACTCTTCGCCATTGAGGTATTGCGGCATACGTGTATTTTCGCTCAAGGTGTAAGATGTGGTGTAATTTATCATCGGTTTACTCTCCTTACCCCGCTTGGTAGTAACTAAAATAACCCCGTTGGCACCCCTGACTCCGTAAACAGCAGCAGCAGAAGCGTCCTTTAAGATTGAGATTGATTCTATTTCATTTGGATCCAGGGTGTTAAATGAGCGTTCAACCCCATCGACAAGCATCATAGGTGAATTGCTGTTGAGCGATCCAAAACCGCGAACATACATATCGACACCATCATTCCCAGGCTGACCCGAAGATTGACGGGTAATGAGGCCTGGCAATTTACCCACAAGTGCTTGTGATACGTTTGGCATTGGAACGCGGGTGATTTCGGCCGCATTTACCGAGGCGACCGATCCGATAAGTGATGCTCTCTTCTGGGTACCATATCCAACCACGACAACCTCATCAATACCTACAACTTCCTCTGTAAGGATGGCATTGATTACCCCTTTCCCGTTTACTGCGATTTCCTGCGTTTTCATCCCCACAAACGAGAAGAGTAAAATCGAATTCTCAGGAATTGCTGAAAGTGAAAAATTCCCTAAAGCATCGGTTATCGTCCCGTTGGTAGTCCCCTTTAAAACAACAGAGACTCCGGGAAGGGTACCACCCTTTATATCCGAAACTTTACCCATAACCTTCACCTGGCCAAATGCACTCTGCAGGCCGGAAAAGGTACAGGCCAAAAACAGTATCAAAACCACTGTTCTCACAGACCTGAACAAACATTCATTTAACTTTCTTTTCATAAATGAAATTTTTAAAATGATAAATTGGCAATAAATATTTTTTACTTAATTTTTAATACGTTTTATTATAGTGAGGTAGAATAGCCATATAACAACTGAATTTTCCAGATTCATTCCAGGATTTTCCAGATTTCGTAAAGCCCTCTTGGGACATGAAAGCACCCTTTCCACTTTCCACCTTTTAATTCAAGCAGTGGGTTTCCTTCGCGGTTGAGATAGCCATACCATTCGGGAAATTCGGAATCTTTAAAGTGCTTCCAGGTGTATTCATGGATGGTTTCGAACCAGTTTTTACAGGCTGTGTTACCGGTGAGGCGGTAACCCTTGGCCATTGAGATCAGGGTTTCGATATGAACCCACCACAGTTTCTGATCCCATTCAAGTTGTTGGGTCGGATGACCTTTGACATCGAGAAAGTAAAAGATCCCTCCAAATTTTTTATCCCATCCGAAGTCAGTAGTATGAAGCAATATTTCAACTGCCCGATCGATTAGTGCCTTATCGTTATTGCGCACAGCGAGATCCATCATGAACCACATCGACTCGTTGGCATGACCAGGATTTACAAGCCTCCCTTCAAACGAATCGCTGAAGTTCCCTTCTGGCGTCACGCTTTCCAGGATTAAGCCAGATTGTTTGTCGTAAAAAACTTCCATAACCTCTTTGATAAGGGGCTGTATAGTTTTATTAACCTCTTCTTTTCCAAGGATATCTTCCATAATCAATGAGAGGTTACAGAGAATCATTGGAAGTGAAAAGCTTTTTAGTGGCCGCGTTCCCGGAAATGCTTTATTATACTGCCCTTTGGGATTAGCCTGCCGTGTCAGAATATGATTGAATGTCTGCAAAGCGATCTGCTTGTGCTCTTCATCTCCGGTAGCCTTGTAAAGTTCGCTGAAAGCCATTGCAGCAAAACAATCTGAAAAGATATTATAAGGTTGAACCAGAGGTCTCCCTTCGCGGGTTAATGAAAAATACCAGTGGCCGTTCTGATCTCTTCCGTATTTCTTCATAAATGCAGCTCCATGCAATGCCATCGCTAGCCACTCCTCCCTTTTCTCAACCTTATTATACATCATCGCAAAGAGCCAGACTTCTCTTCCCTGAAGCCACATAAACTTGTCGGTATCAAATACCTCACCCTTGCGGTTCAGGCATGTAAAATACCCCCCCTCGACGGAGTCCTTGGAATTATTCATCCAAAACGGGATAACTGACTCAAGCAGTTCTCTCTTATACTGTCCGGCGAATGCTAATAAATCGTTCTGCATCTTCTTTTTAATAAAATAGATTTTTCGGAATTTGTTCAATAATTAGAACCACTAAATTAAACTATTTTTATAAATATTCATATATATTAAATTATTTTAATATTAATT
>CAIXCY010000012.1 GCA_903918045.1 uncultured Bacteroidia bacterium | reverse complement strand
TGGCTTTGATACATTCGGACCTGTTGTCACTGCACTCACACCTGGGAGTTTTGTAATCGCATCAATAATATTGGTATTCAGATTTTGTTGTAATTCCTTGCTATCCAGAGTCGCCATCGGAACGGGGTTTCGTTTTATCTCTGTTGATTTTGAGATACCTGTAACAACAACTTCATTAATGTCTGCAATTGCTTGCTCAAGAGCAAAATTCATCGAATTGGTCGTTGATAAATCAACCTTTTTAACGATTGTTTTATACCCCATAAAAGCAACTTGCAGAAATACTTTTATTTTAGGCAGATTGTCAATTTTATAGATCCCGGTTGTATCTGAAACTGTACCTGTCTTAAGTTCAGGGATATAGACAGTTGCTCCGACAATGCTTTCTCCGGTTTCCTGATCTGTTATTATTCCTGTTATCCTGTTTTGTGCATTTGCATGATGATAAACAAATATCATCATACAAACGAAAAATACACTTCTCATTTTATTACTTTTTGATGTTTGACAAATTTTACAAAACCACAAAGAATTCTTTGGTTCAAATTTGTCTGATTGGAGGGGCTCGTAATAAAAATGAATATTGGGAGAAATCTAAACTAGATAGAAAATTGTAACGATTAGTGTAGCTATCTAAAGGGGTTTCTGTTTGTAAATCAGAACTTTCAATACCCGGCATAGAAATTGAAAATTCAAAATTACAGATCTCACACTTATCCACAGCAACATGATAATGCTTCTCATTTTTTGCATGACAAACAAAATGTTCGTGGTGATGTTCGAATTTGACTATTGTAGGTAGAAGAAAGACCAGCAATACCAGGTAAATAACACTATTTTTAAATTTTCCGATCATCAAAAAATGGTTCCCTTATAAATTACAATAACCTACTTTAAAAATAACAAAAGTTTATATCTATTGTTTCGTAGTCTGTAAAAACAGAGGCAAGAATTATCTAATTTGTCAATTTTATTCTTTCCCAACCGGTCAATAATCTACTATATAATTAGGCGATAAGAAATCCTTCAATCTATCACAACCGTATGGGATTATTCAAAAAGCAGGTTCAATGCTACAGGAACATAGAACCTACTTTTTTGGTTGATTACAATCAATAAACAATTTTCCTTTCTGAATAAGATTCAGGTTTTCAGAATCTTTGTTTAAAAATCTATTCGTAATGAAACATATTTGGGATATTATTTGAAATCTGAATTGCCAATACATTGGAATTATCCGCTGTATTTTGAACAGACAAATTACGTGCCTTGCTGAGATCAACCCCATCAAAGATTCGCATATAATTGATAATGATATGTTCATAATCATCCTGATCCAGTAAGACCGTGAAGTTTTGATCAGGCATAATAACCTGCTTAGAGTTTGCTATTGTCCCGATCTTATAGGAAAATGGCACCATCTGAGCCTCAGTTCCATTGGCATGAGCTGTCGTATCAATTTTGCCCTGAACATTTAAAAATACATATCCCATAGGCTGGGCAGTATTTCCAAACCACATTTCAGGGTGATAAAAGACCGTATCGTTGGCAACGGGTGTTTTGGCGTTTTCAGCAGCACTAAGCCCGACTGAAAAATGGATCGATTTATAATTCCCCGCAGGAACATTCCCGATTAAATAAGCTTCAGTTTCAAAATGTTTTAAAATAACTTTATTGGTAACCGGATAGATTGAGCCATCAAGCTTTACTAGCTCAATATTCGAAATGTAGATTTGAGCCAGACCTAGCGATATATTCCGCCCATTTGTTGCCTGAATAACTGAATTATAATCACCTACCTCAAACGAATCGATATCGGTGTGCAAATGAAAATAAAGGTGACCGGTTGGCACCGGAGCAAGGTTGTTCTTTTTTGTACAACTCGCTATGAATAAAGCTGCAAGAGAGAATATTGTGATATAAAAATATTTTTTCATTTTGGATTTTTATTTAAAACATTAATGTCCATGATATCATCGCATTATAAACGGATGCGGTCTGAATTCCATTGAAATATTGGTAAACCGGGAGGCCAAATTCTGTACTAATTTTAGTGTTCTTCAAAGATCCTTCGGTAAAATAATAGGCCAATCCAAGATAACCTTTTAAAAATGAGCCGCCATAATTCTGAGGGTCAGCTGCCGGTTCTGTTATTGCCGAAATATCAGGGTCATAACCCTGAATCTTTCCTGACGCAGTGTAATTTAAACGCAGGGTAACCGTGGTATTCTTTAGCCATTCATAGGTTGTCCAGGCGTTTACAGAATACTCATTCCCTAATTTGTACCCCAGTCGGTTAAAATAGGGATGTATTAAAGCGGTTGCCTCTGCACCCAGAGAATATTTGGTTTGCTGATAAATATAGGAGATGCCAGGTAAACAATCAAATGTCCCTGATCCCATTTGCATCATATATACCTCCTTTTCTCCATAATGTGAAATATCAACCTTTTCAGTCTTATTAATTGAACCTGTGGGAAGGCTAAAGCCAACATCAGCAGAAAGTGAATGACCATTAGTGGAATATAATTTATATAACCCACTAATCTTCGTGTCACCAAACCCGTGGCTGGTACTTTTCATAGTCATTGATGATGGTCCCATTCCCATATTCATCCCACCTGCGAGCATTTTCATCTCCATGTTCATATAAATATAGTCTACCATGACCATCAGCGAGAGTTTGTTCGAAAAGCCATACATACCTGTAAGCATGTGCATATCCATACGCATATTTACAGGCGACATAAGATACTTTTCAAAAATAGTCTGGTCGCTGACTTTGGTTGTCCCAGTGTAATTATTCTGCATAAACGAATTCATATAGCTATACGAGAACATCCACATCCCTGCCTGCGTTTGCTGCCCGTTGAGAACATTAGACGAATTCATGTTACAGCAATGCATAGCTTCGGTCTGACTAAACGAATTTGCCGTGTAGCATAACATACCCAGGAAAAGAACAAGTAGTCTTTTCATTGTTTAAGATTTAAAATTTGGAATTAATCATGCATCCGGATTCAGTTCACCCATAATTTTGAAATGGTGCAACAAGCTCCAGATGAATAAAATAAGAATATGGAGGACTTTTTGATAAAGCCACCCGAATTAACTAATTATGATTAATTAAGCCTGGGGTGGACGAAATATGCCGTTTGGAAATGGTGAGGGTAATGAACTGTTGTAATTGGTGTCTTTACTTTTTTGAATTGATCCGTAATTGGAATTATAACCAGTTTCGAGTTGTAAATAATCTGAAGGAGCTGAACCTTTTTCCTTTGAGCCCCGGGGAATTTGTTTTTGCTCCTGTTTGTCCTTTTCAGCGAGTCTTTTTTTCAACTGACAGCACCCATGACAGCTGTTATTTTTTACATTTCTCTGAACACAAAGGTTTTTGGCTATAGACTCCTGATTAATTTTAAAGGATATAAGAACCCAACTCTTTCCAAAAATTGGAAGAATGATTAATATCATCAGAAATATGGAAACTCCTTTTTTGAATTGCATTATGTAAAAAACAACAATGCAAACTTAAAATAGTTTTCTCAAAGTACCACATTTAAACTTAAAAATGTAATTGATCAGCTTATGACATTCGTAATTTTGAACCATCGAAATGAATCACTGTTACGAGTCATTTTGGGGACTATACAATTTTAAATATGAGACTTTTATTTTTAACTATTTTATTCTTTACCACGATGAATACGATCTTAGGCAAGGCAAATTCAAAAACCGAACCATCACCACTTTATTACCTTGCAAGAGAACCAAAAATCCACTCAGAGCATCCACCCGTTATCATTCTTTTACATGGAGTTGGGAGTAATGAGAAAGACCTTTTTTCTTTTGCGGATCAGTTACCCGATAAATATCTTGTGATTTCAGCGCGGGCTCCCCACACTGTTGCCCGTGATAGTTATGCCTGGTACCAGGTCGATCTTTCAAAAGGAAAACCGGTTTTCAGTGAGGAGCAGGAAGAGGAAAGCAAAAAAATCATTCTTCAATTTATACGCTTTTTGAAAGCTAAATATTCCGTTGATGATAATGAGATTTACCTGTGTGGTTTCATCCAGGGAGCCATAATGTCTTATGTCGTCGCACTTACGAATCCGGACAAGATCAGGGGAATCGCAGCATTGAGCGGGAGAATACTTGACGAAGTTCGACCTTTTGTTGCTCCCAATGAGAAGTTGCAACATCTGAACATTTTCATCTCACACGGAGTAAATGATGGGGTATTACCTGTTCATTATGCACGTGAAGCAAAGTCATTTCTGCATCAGTTAAACTTAAATCCAGTTTACAACGAATACCCGGCAGGACATACCATTAATAATGAGATGTTTCATGATCTGGTGAATTGGCTGAAAACGCAATAGCAGGATAAATCTGCTTTCTGTGCAAAATGACAAATCTGCCGGAGATTATTGTAGAGACGCATCGAATGAAATTGGAGAGGCATACGGATTAGGATTTTAGAGACGCACGGCCGTGCGTCTCTACAGTTAATATTTAATGTGCTTTATCGAATATTAGAGAAGTATTTGATTCATGGCCAATGTATTTTTGACCACAATTCACAATCTAACTCTTTTATGATGAAACACCAATATAAACCTTTGATGCTTTTATCGCTGATGTTTTTCATGGTTGGAGCCCTCTTCTGTATGAACGACATCCTGTTGCCGTCGCTTATCACCCATTTTAAGCTGAATTACACCCAGGCAACAATGATTCAGTTTACGTTTTACCTCACATATATTATTTTTCCGATTCCGATTGCCTGGATGATTCATCGTTTTGGGTACAAAGTAAGTCTTTTGGTTGCCGTTGTAACCTGTGCGCTGGGTTCTGCCTTATTCTGGCCCGCAAAACTTTTCGACTCCTACCCGATTGTCCTGTTTGCTATTTTCGTTATCTCAACCGGTTTAACAATTATCAATGTCGCAGCCAACCCGTTTGCCTCTATGCTTGGCGATCCAGAAGGGGCCCATCAGCGGATAAATTTCGTGCAGGTTTTTTCCAGGATCGGATATGCAGTTACACCTGCCGTAGCCACTACTCTGATATACAATCAGATCGGAGATATTCGATTTCATTTCCCATACTTGTTACTTGCAGGAATCCTGTTAATGATCGCACTTCTTATGGGTCTGTCCAACCTTCCGGCGATGAAGCCTGAGAGTGATGACCTGTTTACGCTCAAAGGTATTCTAAGTGAAGGGTATTCACATCGGCACCTCTTTTTCGGAGTGTTCGCGATGTTTTTCTACATGGGAGCTGAATCCTGTACCTGCGGCTTTTTTATACCCTATCTCAAATCAGTTTTGGGTTTTACCGATGCAAAAGCCGCAGATTATCTCACTCTATATTATATCCTTACAGCGGTGATGGGCATTTTTGGCGTCGTTCTGCTGAAATATGTAAATGCACATAAATTGCTGGGAATCTTTGGTGTGGGAATGGTGGTCATCTTTTCGATGATCATTACATTCAACAGTGGCTATAATGAATTTTTAATGGCAGGATTAGGATTATTCCTTTCGATTATGTTTCCAACAGTCTTCAGCCTGGCAATTGAGGAGATTGGTTCATTTACCGGTAAAGGTTCAGCCTTATTGAATTTTGCACTTATTGGCGGTTCAGTATTCCCTCCAATC
>CAIXCY010000011.1 GCA_903918045.1 uncultured Bacteroidia bacterium | reverse complement strand
TGCGGAGAGAGTGGGATTCGAACCCACGGTACCCTTTTGGAGTACACACACTTTCCAGGCGTGCTCCTTCGACCACTCGGACATCTCTCCTGATCAAATCTGAATTTAACCGATCACCCGTTTAAATTGTGGCACAAAAGTAGCGGAATTTTTCAGTTTGTAGATACATTAACTTTAAAAACCTTTTTAAAATTAAATTCATTCATAAATCATAATAGAAAACTACTTATCATATCGTAATTAAGTGTACGGATACGTGCATCAAATTTTCAAAATCGTGCAAATTCCAATACTCCACAAAAGATCTACAAACCTATTTATTAGGTAATTATAACAATTGGTACACAACTTGTGATAAGCTTAAAGTAAATTTTAAATACACACTAAATACTTTTTGTTATGAAAAAATTATCTATACTTATTCTACTAATCGTTTTCTCGTTTGGGGTAAGAAATGCGAATGCTGCCGATCTAAAAGGAAATTCTATTAATTTTAAAGGAAGTTCCAACACTGTATTAGGAGATTTTGAAATTAAAGAACTCCCTGTCACTGAATTAAAGGGTGAAAATCTGCGTACTTTTGAGCTATCGTATGAAAAAGCGCAAAAAACAGTTTTGATCTATCTCGAAGAACGTCCAAATTGTAAGGATTATGTGGTCCGTTCCAAAAACCTGGAAGTAACCTACAAGTGCAAAAAGAATTCATTTGGTGTTCAGCTTGTTCCTGCAAAACACCAAAAATACAAACCTGAGTTAAATGCAAGGTTCCTTTTACAGGATGAATTCGCAAAACAGGGAAAAATATCAGAAGGGGAACTTCCAATTGAAACTGCACTTGGCACAATAGCAAGTTATTATCCAAATTTATTGATCAAAATTGAGCTTCTAAATTAATACAAACTACTATTTTTATACATTTTGAGTAATCTGATGAATAGAGAGAAAGGGAAAATCAAAAAATGGAACATCCTGTCTGATCCCCTTTTTGATTTAAACAACAATAAATAAATTCAGAACTGCATCTGATTTACCTCCATAATATGTAAAATATCATGGGGGTATTTCATTGTAAATAACTAATTTTAACGGCAATTTCAGAACTAATAAAAAACCAATTTAAGTCCCAATGAAAACAGCGATCCGTTTACTAACGACAATGCTTCTGTTGTGTTTTATTTTTTCCTGTTCAAGCACCAAATACACAAAGGAGCTAAAAACCGATAAAAACGGTTATTCCTATGAACAGGTAACTAACGACCCGCTAAAAACAAAAATTTATACACTAAAGAACGGACTAACTGTCATTCTTTCAGAGAATAAAGATGAGCCACGTGCAATGGGACTTATCGGAGTTCGGGCAGGTTCAATCAACGACCCTGTGGAAACAACCGGATTAGCCCATTACCTGGAGCATCTGATGTTTAAGGGAACGGATAAATTTGGAACCACTAACTGGACGGCCGAAAAAGTACTGTTGGATAGTATCTCAGCGCTTTTTGAGACCTACAAAGCAGAAAGTTCCCCCGACAACAAAAGACTAATATACAAAGAGATAGACCGTATATCTCAGGCTGCATCCAAATTCGCGATTCCAAATGAGTACGACAAGATGTGTTCTTCGATTGGAGCCAAAATGACCAATGCATTCACTAATTACGATGTAACAGCTTACATGAATGATGTTCCTGTGAATGAATTAAAAAAGTGGATTGAGATGGAGTCCGAACGGTTTCGCAATCCGGTTTTACGCCTTTTCCATACTGAACTGGAGACCGTTTACGAAGAGTTCAACATGTATCAGGATATGGATGGTATGCGTCTAAACAATGCGTTGATGAAGGGGCTCTTCCCCACACATCCACTTGGGCGAGACGTTATAGGTTTTCCTGAACACCTGAAAAATCCTTCGATGGTGAACATCATGAAGTTCTACCGTACTTGGTATGTCCCAAACAACATGGTATTTGTACTTAGTGGTGACCTTAATTGTGAGGAGACCATTCAGTTAATTGATCAAAATTTCGGAAAATTCAAGTCCAATCCGGTCCCTAAAATTGAATTCCCAAAAGAATCAGAGATTACAAAACCACTGATCAACGAGGTTGTTGGTCCTGAAGCGGAGCAGGTTCAGATGGCATACCGGTTTAATGGATATGCCTCGGAAGATCGTGCTTATGTAACATTAATTGACTATATACTTTCAAATTCAGTAGCCGGATTGATCGATCTTGATCTCAATCAACAGCAAAAAGTTCTTAAAGCCGGTAGTTCGAGTAATTTTGATACTGAATATGGATATCACCTTTTCTCTGGAAAACCTCGTCAGGGACAAAGGCTGGAAGAGGTTAAAGATTTGCTGCTCGCCGAAATCGAAAAAATTAAAAAAGGGGAATTTGATGAATGGATGATCCAGGCCTCGATAAATAACCTCAAACTGGAGTGGACCCGCAAGAATGAGAGCAACCAAAGAGCTTTTACTTACCTTGAATCATTTGTCAAAAAATCGGATTGGGCAACCGAGTTACAATTCAACGATCAGCTTGAAAAGATTACAAAACCACAGCTGGTTGAATTTGCAAAGAAACATTACAATGATAATTATGTAACTGTATTCAAGAGAAATGGCGTAGCAAAAGACCTTGTAAAAGTGGATAAACCTTTGATTACGCCCCTTACAATAAATCGGAATGATCAATCTGATTTCCTTAAATCATTTATCGCGCAATCGACAAAGCCGCTGGAACCAGTATTTGTAGATTTTTCAAAAGCCATTAAAGAGGAGAAACTGAATGAAAATGTAAATTTCGACTACATTCAAAATACAACCAATGACCTTTTCTCCTTGAATTACTCAACAGATATCGGCAATAACCATAATCTAAAGCTTGCACTGGCTGTTAAGTATCTCCCATTTCTGGGCACTGAAAAATTCACTGCAGAACAATTCAAGAAAGAGCTTTATAAACTTGGCGTTTCCCTGAGCGTGAATACAGGGCTTGACAGATCAGATATCGTAATTAGCGGTCTTAATCAGAATAGCGAAGCAGGAATTAAATTACTCGAACAGCTTTTAGCAGAGGCAAAACCAGATAAAGAAGCTTATAATAAGCTAGTTGAAGGAATATTAAAAGAGCGTGCAGACCAGAAAAAAGACCAACGGGTAATATCAGGTGCATTGCGCGATTATGGGAAATACGGAAAAGAATCTCCAAGCACCAATATCCTTTCGGAAACTGCCTTAAAAGCAATTAATCCAACTGAACTAATAAACCTTATCCACCAGTTCTGCAGCTATCCGCATAAAGTATTTTATTATGGTCCAACAGATTTCGAAAAAGCCAAATTAATTGTTACTATAAATCACTCGATACCAAAAGTAACACTTCCTATTCCAGCTGAAAAATTATTCACTGAACAGGTTACAGATGAAAATAGAGTCTATTTCGTTGATTATGACAAATCACAGGTCAATGTTTTAATGATTTCCAAGGATCTCCCTTTCGATCCGAAAATCCTGGTTCAATCGCGTGTTTTTAATGAATATTATGGTAATTCAATGAGTTCAGTAGTGTTTCAGGAGATCCGTGAAGCACGAGCATTAGCATATTCTGCCTACGCAAATTATATGCGTCCAGCTAAAAAAGAGAACTCTTTTTACGTATATGCTATGGTTTCTACGCAGGCAAATAAAATGACCGATGCCATTGGGGCAATGAATGGATTACTTTCCAAAATGGTTACTGATGAAAAATCGTTTGCTATTGCAAAAGAGAGTGTTATTAAAAGTATACAAACGGAGCGAATCATTAAGACAAATCTATTTTGGACCTGGCTCCAAAACAAAAAACTGGGTATTGATTACGATATCCGCAGAGATTATTACGAAGATGCCAAAAAAGTTTCAATCCAGGATCTTCAGCAGTTTTTCGATCAGCGGGTGAAGGATAAAAAATATTCATACATCATACTAGGAAATAAAAAGGATGCAGACCTGAACAAATTAAAAGGGTTAGGTCCGGTAAATGAACTGACCTTACAGGATATTTTTAATTACTAATTCATTTTCAAGAGTCATTGACAAAAGGGATTCGGGATCTGGAACATACGAAAGCATAACACTTTTTAAAAAAAAACTTTGGAAAAGGAAAAAGGTTGTTAAGTTTGCATTGTTACAGGTCTTAAGAAATAATTTGACTAATATTATTGTATATGACATTATTGCAGAGCATACTGATTGCTATTGTCGAAGGAATAACTGAATTTCTTCCGGTTTCCTCAACCGGGCACATGATCATTGCCCAGAAAATCCTAATGATTCCAAGCACCGATTTTGTTAAGGATTTTACGGTCAACATTCAATTTGGTGCGATTTTATCCGTCGTAGTTCTCTATTGGAAACGATTTTTTCAAACATGGGATTTCTACTTCAAACTACTGATCGCTGTTTTGCCCGCTTTGATTATCGGCTTTTTATTTCATGAAAAAATTGACAGTTTACTCGAAAATGTAAACGTTGTAGCCTCAATGCTCGTAATTGGCGGGGTTTTGATGCTATTTGTTGATAAGTGGTTTAATCATCCACAGGAGGATCAGAAAATAAACTGGAAACAGTCGCTTAAAATTGGATTCTTTCAATGTATCGCAATGATTCCGGGTGTTTCGCGTTCAATGGCAACCATTGTAGGTGGAATGACCACCAAACTGACGCGAAAAAATGCTGCTGAATTTTCATTTTTTCTGGCTGTCCCAACGATGGCAGCAGCTTCAGGCTATAAATTGCTTAAATTGGTCAAGGATCCACATGGCGCGTCAATGTTAACTGACAATTTAACCACCCTTCTTATCGGTAATATAATTGCATTTTTAGTCGCTATGGTTGCAATTAAATTTTTCATAAATTTCCTTACCAAATATGGATTCAAGGCGTTTGGATATTATCGGATTATTGTAGGCATGGCAATAATTATCCTGGGTCTTTTGGGTTATGATTTGAGTATACTTTAGTTTAAAATAAATAGTTGGATTAACATGGCAATAATTGTAAAAACTGACAACCCTGAAGGGTTATTAAGTGAGATCAAACGTGTAATTGACGAAAAAACAACCGAACTTTGGTCCTATGATTCATCCGGTGACTTTTCGCATACTCCTGAAAGATGGATAAACCGTGCATGGCTGCGCCCTGAGGTTGGTGATGGCGAACTGAGATTCGGTATACTGGGAACAAAAGATGCCGGAATGACGGCTTCGCTTTACAGCGCCTATCACGCCTATTTTATTGAACTTCTACTTACACATTTGGATAAATATTTTGTGACTGCAGCTGCAACAGCCAAGAAAACTACACCGGACTATTTCTAAATGGCTGAAATTGGTAAATATAATAACCTGAGGGTTATCAAGGAAGTAGATTTCGGCGTATACCTCGACGGAGAGAAAGAGGGCGAAATTTTAATGCCCATACGTTATGTTCCGAAAGATTGTCAGGTAGGAGATTATGTTGATGTTTTTCTCTACCTCGATTCAGAAGATCGCCCGATAGCCACTACAGAAAAACCATTTGCCCAGGTTGGTGAATTTGCAATGTTGCGCGTAATATCAGTCAATAAAATCGGCACGTTTCTGGACTGGGGAATCATGAAAGATCTGTTGGTACCTTTCCGGGAACAAAAGGTAACAATGATTGAAGGGCGCTCCTATCTTGTCTATATTTATGTGGATGAGGATACACGAAGGATTGTCGCCTCAGCCAAATTAAATAAATTCCTTGATAAGACAACTCCTGAATACACTGTTGGACAAGAGGTTGAGTTGTTAATAGAAAGCGAAACAGACCTTGGATACAAAGCCATTATCAACAACCAGCACTGGGGAATACTTTATGAAAATGAGGTGTTTGAACAACTTGCCAAAGGTTTAAAAATCAAAGGTTTTATTAAAAAGATAAGGACAGATAATAAGATTGACCTTTCTTTACATCCCCTTGGATATGAAAAGGTGGATCCGCTTACTCAAATGATACTGGATGAACTCAAAAAAGAGGGCGGGTTTATTCCTATATCTGACAAAAGTGAGGCAGAAGAGGTATACAGGGTCTTCGGAATCAGTAAAAAATCATTTAAACAGGCTCTTGGCGCCTTATACAAGCGACGAATAATTACAATTACCCTTGAGGGCATACGGTTAAACTCATAACTTAAAGCGCATTTTATCAATTGCATTAAACCATTTCCTTCCAATACAATCAAAAGGTTATAATTTAAAATTTAATGCGATGAAGAAATTTTTATTGATTGTTGCAATTGCTATTTTGACTTTGGGTTCTGGTTTTGCCCAACCCGAACGAATCGATCCTGCCGCCAGACTTCAGCGGGAGATTGACAATCTCACAACTGAATTAGGATTATCGAAAGAACAGGTTGCCAAAATTCAGCCTATAGTTGGCGAAGCTCAGAAAAAACAAGCTGAGGTTTTTGCCAAAATGCGTGAAGGTGGTGGAAACATGGACCGGGAAAAAATGCGGGACGAGAGAATGAAGATGATGTCAGAAACTGACCAGAAATTGAAAGCAGTGATCACACCGGAACAAGCTGTCAAACTTGATGCATTCCGCAAAAAACAGGCAGAAGAGCGCAAAAAGAGGATGGAGCAGCGCGGCAATTAAAACGCAAGTCAGTCTAAGTTCTTTAAAACAGGTATCAACAGAAAATATTCTTTTTGATACCTGTTTTTTTATTGTGCTCCGAGTGCGACTTGAAGTCGTACCCAGAGTGAACATAACCATTAAAACCTCTGATTTATAGCTGCCTTTTATCATACTTGAATCGCAAATGAAAGATTAATTTTGCAATCAAATTCAAATCAAAAACCCTAATTATGGCAGCCAAAAAACTAGCAGAGATCTTTGATTTACTTAAAGGGAAGCCGATTAAAAGGCTAATTCTGGTTTGTGCAAATGATGAACATTCTATATTTGCTGTTAGTCGGGCTATCGAGCAAAACATCGTTGAAGGAATACTGATTGGCGATGAGACCATAATAACTCCGATTTGCCGGTTGGCCGGGATTGATACAGACAGGTTCACAATTATTCACCAATCCAATGAGGATCTGGCAGCACAACTTGCAGTCTCCATGATCAACCGGGATGAAGGTGATTTATTAATGAAGGGTTTGCTTCCAACCGACAAGTTTATGCGGGTCCTTCTAAACAAAGAAAAAGGGCTCTCTATTCCGGGGAAAATAGTGAGTCATGTGACCCTGATTGAAAATGAAAATTACCCTAAATTATTGATCGTTTCTGATGTTGCAGTGATTCCTCTCCCCGATTTGAATCAAAAAGTTCAAATGATCAACTATCTGGTTGAAGTTGCCAATCAACTTAATATTCAGCTCCCCAAAATTGCTGTTATTGCCCCCACTGAGCAGGTAATCCCCTCCATAATATCAACTACCGAAGCGGCTTTACTCGCTAAAATGAATGACCGTGGACAAATTCGCGGGTGTATTGTCGACGGTCCTCTGGCGCTCGATGTTGCCATTGATGGCGAAGCAGCTACAATAAAGGGATTAAAATCTCATGTTGCCGGGGATGCAGACTGTTTACTTTTCCCCAATATTGAATCCGGGAATGTTTTTTACAAGGTAAATACAAAGCTAGCACGGTCAGAATCGGCCGCAATACTTGTCGGCACCCGGGTACCGGTTGTTCTGGCTTCACGTGGTGACTCGACAAATGTAAAACTCTATTCCATTGCTCTTGGCGCTTTGATGGCGAAGACTAGTCAATCCTAATTGTCCGTATTTTTGTACCAATCAGGGAAAAGTATAAATTATTCATCTAACAATCGTCAATCATGAAATCTGCCCGAATTCTGGTTATAAATCCCGGATCTACCTCCACAAAATTTGCTGTTTATGACAATACTGTTTGTTCACTTTTAAAGACACTTCACCATTCGATGGCGGAACTTGCCCCTTTCAAAAGGATCAGCGAACAATTCGAGTTCAGAAAAAATCTGATATTAAGCGAATTAAAACATGACAGGATCGATCTTGATTCTATAAATATTGTTATTGGAAGAGGTGGGCTAACCTATCCCCTAAAATCGGGTGTTTACTATATTAATGAATTGATGGTTGATCATTGCCGCAAGGGTGTAATGGGAGAACATGCCTCAAATCTTGGGTCCCTCATTGCTTTTGACATTGCCAATCTGAATCCGGGAACCACCGCACTTGTTGCCGATCCGGTTGTTACTGACGAAATGAATGATCTCGCCCGGGTATCAGGACATCCTCTTTTTCAGCGCAAGTCAATTTTTCATGCGTTAAACCAAAAAGCAGTGGCTCGTCAGCATGCCGCTAAAATCGGAAAACATTACGAAGAGCTAAACCTTATTGTCGTTCATCTCGGTGGCGGTATAACCATTGGTGCACACAAAAACGGAAAAGTGATTGATGTAAACAATGGCCTGGATGGCGAAGGTCCCTTTTCACCCGAGCGCACCGGAACACTCCCGGTAGGCGCGCTGATCGAGTTATGCTTTAGTGGCAAATATTCCATAGAGGATATCCGGGCAATGGTAAATGGTCAGGGTGGTTTGGTAGCCTATCTTGGCACTAATGATGCCCGCGAAGTTGAAATTGCGGTTAACCAGGGGGACGAAAAATCGGCTTTTTACCTGGAGGCAATGGCCTATCAGGTTTCGAAATCAATCGGAGAGATGGCTACCGTATTAAAAGGGAATATAGATGGAATCTTAATAACCGGTGGGATTGCTTATGACAGGAAGCTTATGGCTCAGATCCGTGAACGTGTCGAATTTATTGCTCCGGTCTCCATTTATCCTGGCCAGGATGAATTGAAGTCCCTCGCAATGAATGCGTTGATGGTCGCAAGAGGCGAAGTTGAGGCCTTTATTTACGACAAAACCGCAATTTCTTAGAATTTCCAAGTATCCTTCTGGCTGCCTGAGAATAAAAAGAATCCTTTTATACAGAGAAATATTACTACATTTGAATTGTAAAAAACACTTCAAATCATCGTGAAAGCAATCCTCTTTTTGTTACTGATAGCCAGTCAGCTTTTATCTTTTGCCCAAAAATTTGAAGCGAATTACGATGAGGCAAAAATGCCCGCCTATAGCTTACCAGATCCTTTAAAATTTAATGACGGATCTCAAATTGTCGGAAAAAAAGATTGGACGAGAAGAAGGTCAGAACTATATAAGATATTCGAGACAGAGGTCTTTGGCGTTACTCCAGATTGGAAAGGAGCTTTAGAAGTCACCAAATTATCCTTGAAGGAAGATGCCCTAAATGGATTGGCCAAACGGAAGGAGGTCCGTCTTGAATTCAAAAAGGGGGAGCAAAAGGTGGCTATTACCGTTTTAATTTACCTCCCCAAAAAATCAAAGAAGGGACCGCTTTTTGTTGGTTATAATTTTGACGGAAATCATACTACAACAACAGAAGCGGATGTGCTAAAACCCGATTCGTGGGTTGCAAACAATAAAGAGTTGGGAATTACTGACCATCGTGCAAATGAAGCCGGAAGAGGAAAATCTAGCTCCGGCTGGCCTCTAAAAGAGATTCTCAAGCGTGGTTTTGGTGTTGCTACAGCCTATTATGGTGATGTGGATCCCGATTTCAATGATGGATTTAAAGATGGAATCCATCCCCTTTTGGATACAAAAAGAGATAGCACATCCTGGGGATCAATCGCTGCATGGTCATGGGGATTATCACGCATTATGGATTACCTCACAAATGACAAGGATGTCAATGCTAAAAAAATTATCGTGATCGGCCATTCCCGATTAGGAAAGGCATCGCTTTGGGCAGGCGCTTCGGACCCACGGTTTGCAATGGTCATTGCAAATAACTCTGGATGTGGCGGGGCAGCTCTTTCCAAACGGATCTACGGAGAGACTGTAGGCAGCATAAACAGCGCCTTCCCGCACTGGTTTTGCGATAATTTCAAAAAATATAATCGCAGGGAGGATTTATTGCCAATTGATCAACATGAGCTGCTTGCCTTAATCGCTCCAAGACCCGTTTATATTGCAAGCGCACAGGATGATAAATGGGCAGATCCTAAAGGAGAATTTTTATCATGCGTTTATGCCTCTCCTGTTTATGAGTTTTTAGGTGGTAAAAAATTCCCTGCAATGGAAATGCCACCATTAAACACCCCTGCGATAGGTGATATTTCATACCACATCAGGCCGGGGAAACATGATATCACCCTGTATGACTGGAATTGTTATATGGATTTTGCCTCAAGCTATTTCCGGGTAAAAACAAATTAGTTATTCCTTGTCAATAAAAATAAATTTGGACATTAAAGAGTATTCTCCTTTAAATTATCAAAGTGATGCCCAGATCCTTGCAAGGGAAAAGCCCGGAGCCTCAATATTGAGATCCAGAAAGTAGCCAAAAGGAGTTTGTTCGGTTGTATATCCCCCATTTTGAAGCCGCATCTGAGCCAGATTAAAAAGTGAAATTGTATAATCTACGGAGGCTTTTGAGTCGGACAAATGTGCGAAGGAATGCAAGACTACAGTATTGGTGTTATTTTTCCGGGCTGTCCATTTAAGGTGATTGACTAATTTTTTCTCCCGACCGGATAACTCCTTTAATTCATCCTCTTCCTCAACCTGAATAAATGCTAAAATACAATCCGAGAATGTTTTTCCTGCTTTAACATCCTCAATATCAATCAATGTTTTTGAAGCTGGCAAATAGGAAAATCTTTTACAAAAAATCACTAATACTTTCATAGTCTTCATTTTATTTATCGTCAAGATAGTTATTTCGCTCAAATTTCGGACGGAAAGTGAAATAATTGCAGGGAAAAACTATATTTACGGGAAATTTCAAAATTCAATGATTTTGCGCTATTTGCTTATTATAATTTTATTGACAGGTTTAGGATTACGTAGTTCTGCTCAGTTATCTTTCGGAGGAAGTCCTGCATCCTTTTCTATTTACAAAAAAGCAATTGAGGCTATACCTGTCATTGAAATGGAACCTGTTGATAACGATAAGTTAATTAAAGAAGAACAAATAGATTCCCGACACCTCAAAGTATTCCGTTTTGCAAAAAGCTTCCCGGTGGATATCTCGCCCGACCAATCGGGAATATGGGTAACGGATGGAGAAACCAAAATCTGGAGATTAGGACTGCGTTCAAAAGGGGCATGGTCGATCAACCTTATTTTTGACAAGATGATTATTCCGCAGGGGGCCTCCCTTTTTATTTACACCCTGGATCACTCGAAAGTGCTGGGTGCATTTACTTCAAATAGTGAACAATCATCCGGACATTTTGCAACCTATCCAATCGCAGCTGATGAACTTATTGTTGAGTACAATGAGCCTAAATCTTCCATTGTTTCAGGAGAGTTACATATTGCGACACTAAATCACGATTACAAAAACATTTTTGGCACCAGGCCTCTTGGTGAATCGGGTCTCTGTAATATGGATGTATATTGCCCTGAAGCTGCCAATTTCCGCTCTGAAAAGCAATCGGTGGTTTGCATGTTAATAAATGGAAGTACTCTTTGTACTGGTACGCTGGTGAATAATACGAAACAGGACAAAACGCCTTATATTCTTAGTGCAGGTCATTGTATCGAAAATGCAACCGACGCCCAGCAGACCGTTTTTTGCTTCAATTATGAAAGTCCGGCCTGCGGTTATGGGAAAAGCAGTATTAATGGTTTTGCTGATCAAACGCTTTCTGGCGCGATCTTAAAAGCGCGGTCCGATTCGCTCGACTTTTCACTGATGCAACTTGAGGTTACACCACCGGCTGAATTCAGACCCTATTTTGCCGGGTGGGATCACTCATCGGCTATACCTACCTCATCTGCCTCCATATCACATCCAAGAGGTGACGTAAAAAAAATCAGTAAAGACAACGATCCACCAAAAATTGGAAGTTTTGATAAATCGTTTACCTCCAACAGCTTTTGGATAATTGGCAAATGGGAAATTGGGAGCACCGAAGGAGGGTCATCAGGTTGCGGATTATTTAATCAGAACAGGCTTGTGGTTGGGACGTTAACAGGGGGTACTTCAACCTGTGCCGATCCGACAAATGATTTGTTTTCAATGCTCAATAAACAATGGGATTCCGGAAATACAAGTGATAGCCAATTAAAATACTGGCTTGACCCAAATAATACAGGAGCATCTGACCTTCCAGGCCTCTCCCCTTTTGATGCAACAAGTTCATGCACCTTATTCTCAAATAGTTTAACCGGGGAGAAAGATACATTGATGAGAGTTACTAGTCCTGCAGGAGGGTATAAAACTGGTCATAATAATATGAAAATCACAGGATATGCTGAGCGGTTTACCAAGACAGACCAGACCTTATTAACATCCGTTGCCCTTGGAGCTGCTAAAATTTCATCAACAGTCTCAAATCCAAACAGTAAGATTGTTTTAAAAATTTATGATGAAGAGACTGCCACTGCACTGCCCGGAAATGAATTGGTTTCGATGGATGTCCCATTAAGTATTCTGAGCGGAAAAAAAATGAATTTCATCGAACTTCCAAGTCCTGTAGTTATTCTTAAACACTATTTTGTCGGGTTTGAAATCAATTATTCAAATCCAAAAGACACGTTTGCAGTCTATTCTACTCCTGACAGGAATCTGACTATTAAAAATTCGGCATTCGCTAAATCCGGAAATACCTGGAAACCATTTTACAGTTATCCGGGATTGGGAATTTCAACCTCGTTACTCATTAGTGCAAACGGTTGCGAGAATACAATGTCTAAAGACACTGTCACGACAAACCCGTACGCGCCAAAATACACGGCAATTTATCAGCAATCGGGTCTTGTTCTTTATCAGCAAATCGGATTATCAGATAATTTAGTTCTTCAAAATAACGGGACTGAGGTTGCTGGAACAATCACCCTATACGATATTCTTGGACGTAAATTATTTGAAGTCCAAAGGGTTATAACAACATCTCCAGGATCAGTTTCCACCGGGCAATTACCCTCCGGGATCTATTTCTTAACCATTGAAACGGGTAAATCGAGACAAGTAATGAAATTTCAGGTAAATTATCCCCGGTAATACTTCTGGTTAATGCAGTTTTGGTCAAATACTATCATGTTGAAATTTTTCCCTATTCTGATCCTGTTTTCAATTTTAGGTTTATCCAGCTGTAAATCAGGTAAAAAAGCATCCCCGGAAAAACTAAAAATATCCGAAAATTTAAAGCTGAGAAATGCCAAAGGTTTTACGATTACAAATTTTGGAAATTACCGCAAAGTAACAGTTATTAATCCTTGGGAGCAATCGGGTGGAATAAGTTTTGATTATTATTTAGTCGACCAGTCAATTGAAATTCCTGAAGAATTAAAAGGAAAACAGGTAATAAGAACCCCTGTAACGAGGGTTATCTGCCTTTCTACTTCCCATGTTGGATTTTTAAGTGCACTGCACGAGACCTCCTCACTGAAAGCCCTTTCGGGTACCTCCTTTGTTTCTGACCCCGAAGTTCAAAAAAGTATAGCTAAAAAGGAGATTGCAGATGTTGGATACGACCAGGGGATCAACTATGAGCTAATTTTAAGTTTAAAACCAGATCTGATTATTGCCTATGGAGTTGGAGGCGATGTTACAGGATTTTTAAATAAGCTGCATGACCTTGGCTTAAATGTTATATTAAACGGCGAATACCTCGAAGAAACTCCGCTGGCAAAGGCCGAATGGATAAAATTCATTGGCGCTTTTTATAATAAGGGTGAAGAAGCCGGAGCTTATTTTTCAACGGTTGAAAAGAACTATAATTCGATTGCACAAACAGTCGGCTCAGTCAGGAAACACCCTGTTGTCTTAACCGGATTACCGTACAAAGATGCCTGGTGGATGGCAGGTGGTCATTCCAATTTGGCAGCATTGATCCATGATGCCGGAGCAGAATTTCTCTGGAAGGATAATTCCTCGCGGGAAGCATTCGTAGTTTCATTGGAGGAGGTGGTGATCCGTTCGGCAAAAGCCGACTTTTGGATCAATTGCGGTACAGTGAATACCATTGAGGAATTAATTTCTACCGACAGCCGCTTCTCATCTTTCCCGCAAGTTCAAAAAAAAGCTATATTTAACAACAATTTGAGAGTTGGCCCAGGGGGTGGAAACGATTACTGGGAGAGAGGTGTTGTACGACCCGACCTGATCCTTGCAGATTTAGTCAGGATCTTCCACCCGGAAATCGACACTACACAATTATTTAATTTCTATAAAAGAGTACAGTAAAGGTGACCGAAGCTGCTGCAAATAAGAATCATAACAATACCCGCGCAATCAGGGTGCTGGTGATTCTGTCATTTCTTCTACCCCTTTTTTTCCTCCTCGATTTACTGATCGGATCGTATTATATCACTATTTCCGAAATTCTAAAGGCTATTTTTCATTCTGAAAATGCAAACAGTCAGGTACTTCTGATCATAAATCAGTTTCGGGTCCCCAAGGCAATAACTGCAATTCTTGCCGGAGCTGCACTCTCGATAGCAGGACTGCAGATGCAAACCGTTTTTCGCAACCCCCTCGCCGGACCATATATTCTGGGGGTTAGTTCAGGGGCAAGCCTTGGAGTAGCCCTTTTGGTGCTGGGAACCGGAGGATTGTTGGGCGGAAGCATTGTGTCGGTGGCAAGCTCATGGGGTATTGTAGCTGCAGCATGGATCGGGTCAGGCTTAATTTTGATTTTAATAATACTGATCTCATCAAGGATTAAAGAGATCATGACAATACTTATACTCGGTTTATTAATCTCGAGCGCTATCTCCTCGATAGTCAATATACTCCAATATTTCAGCAACGAATCGATGTTAAAGTCATTTGTGATATGGACTATGGGGAGTCTTGGAAGCGTTACGAATGTCCAGCTGGCCGTACTGTTACCTTCAGTGTTAATTGGAATCCTTATCGCATTTTTCTCCTCCAAATTTCTCGATGCATTTTTATTAGGCGAAAATTATGCCCGCAGCATGGGGATGAATATCCGATTTGCCCGGATGATGGTCTTTCTCTCAACAGCAATCCTGGCGGGTAGCATCACCGCCTTTTGTGGTCCAATCGGATTCATTGGTATTGCCGTTCCCCATATCGCAAGGATGGCTCTGCAAACGGCGAAACACAGCCTCCTGGTTCCCGCAACGATCCTAATCGGGGCTCTGATGATGCTTGTCAGCGATATCATCTCACAACTGCCCGGTTCGGAAAAGACCTTGCCGGTCAATTCGGTTACCGCATTACTCGGAATTCCAATTGTAATATGGATAATCATTCGGAACAAAAACAGCAACCGATTATGATCCACCAACAACCCGAAAAGATAATTGAGTTAGCCCGGACCTCTGTTGGCTACAAGGGGAAGGCCAAATCGGATAAAGTCGTTAAATCAGATATCTCGGTGTATGCGCTCAAAGGGGAACTTGTGGCCATAATTGGGGAGAATGGAGTTGGGAAGAGCACCCTGCTGAGGACCATTGCAGGTTTCCAGCCCCCTATTTCAGGTGATATACGGATCTGTGGAAAACCGATCTCAAGGTATCGGGAAAAGGATCTTGCCCTTTTGATGAGTTTTGTCTCTACCGAGATAATCCGGGTATCGAATTTGTCAGTTTTTGACCTTGTATCCCTGGGACGGTATCCGCATACCAACTGGTTTGGGAAATTGCTGGAAGAAGATATGAATATGATCGAAGAGGCGATCAGCTCAGTCGGGCTCAGGGGTTACGAAAACCGGATGGTTAACCACCTCTCAGATGGAGAACGACAAAAAGTGATGATTGCCCGGACGCTGGCACAAAATACCGATATAATCGTTCTGGATGAGCCCACGGCCTTTCTCGATCTTTCCAATAAATACGAGATCGTCCATATTTTACACCGGTTAGCCAGCGACAAGGGGAAAACAATCCTGTTCTCGACTCATGACCTTACAACCGCCATTGCCGAATCAGACCGGCTCTGGCTCATGCTTCACGAATCTGTGGAACAGGGGGCGCCTGAAGATCTGATTCTCAATGGCAATTTTAACGCCATATTTCAAAATAAGAACATTTATTTTGATCAGGAAAAGGGTGATTTCAGGATTCTCAAACAGACGAAACTAACTGCCTGCGTTACGGGCGAAGGGCTCCCTCTGAATTGGACAATTAAAGCCCTGGTTCGTAATGGCTTTGAGGTGGTTGATTCTGCCAATCAATCAACCATCCAGATTACTGTCAACTATCCCCACTGGACTGTCACTCATTTAGCGGAACTACTTAAATTTGATTCCCTGTTATCACTTTGCGGGTATCTAAAGGGGCTTGAAAATTAGCAGAAATTTCACTGAGGATGTAACCATGGGTGAAGGTCTGGCTATAAATTTCTCTTTTAGTCAGACCTTCACGATTAAATCGCTGATCACCAAAGCAATCGTATAAGTTAAGGCATGATAAAGGATTCCAGCAACATCGTTAAAAGTGATAAGTAAGCCCCAATTATTTAAAAATGTTCATTTCTTCATTATAGATTGGACTTTGTATGCTTAAATAATTCAACACACTATGAAACACATGATTCTGAGACAACACTTTATTCGGCTTAAGTTGTTTTGAACTATCAGATAACCAAACGATAAAAGGAATTTCATATTGTTCTTTGGGAGCAATACTTAAAGGTAACCCATGCGTATAGAGATTTTTTTCGCCCAACGATTCGCCATGGTCTGAAACGAAAATCATTGCACTACTAAACTCATTTAGTTGTTTTAAATTTTCAATTATCTGATTTAAAATAAAATCAGTATAAACAATTGTATTGTCATAGGCATTGATTAGCTCTTCATGGGAACAATTTCCTAATTCCACACTATTACAAACGGGTTTAAAAGTCTCAAATTGTTCCGGGTAATTCTTACTATACGTAGGTCCATGACTTGTACTTGTGTGCAATACGACCAATATTTTATCTTTTTTACTGGCTAATATTTGTTCCTTTAGACCAGCCAAAAGAATTTCATCGTGATTACATCCTTCGCCTTTACAAATTGGCATTAAAACATCTCTGTTTTGATACTTTTCGATATGAACTGGCGGTTCTCCCCAGTTTGTGGTTCTCCAAATAACCTCAACATTATTCCGAAATAAATAATTGGGTAAGACTTCATATAAATCGTCTGTATTTGTATGTTCTAAAATACATTTAACTCCGGCGGTAGTATAAGTGCCACAAGAGGTTGCATCAAAATGATATAAATTGGTTGTTTTGGAAAGCAGTGGATTCGTATTTTTCTTGTATCCATACAGCGAGAAATTTTGGCTTCGTGCAGATTCTCCGATGACTAAGACAACTACCGATTTCCGGTTATCTTTTATTGTAGCATTTGGCAATAAAATTTCCTTTTCATTTTTTTTGTAATTATGAATATAAAAAAGCGAAATATTTACCGAATAAGACCACGGCATTGCAAGTCCGCCTAACGTTTTCGAATTCTTATCAATCCACAGCCAATTGCTCGCATTGGCAAAAACTAAAGTTAGGATAAACAGAAGAGTAAGCGAAGAGGTGATTAAAAATTTCTTCAGTGTTACATTCACTATTTTAACCTTAATGATATAAATGGCAGGAATAACACCAAGTACAATTATGTATACTATTAATTTCATTGAAAAAAACTTGCTAGCCTCTTCATAATTGGTATTTAGCACATTACCAATCATACTTTCGTCCAGTATAATACTGTAAGTATTAATAAAGTAAACGGCAACGGCATTGATAATAAAGAATAATACCAATAAAAATTTCCCGACAAAACGTGACAGAAAATAAATCAGGTAAAAAGCAAAAGAATTTAAAACCAACATTAGAATAATTGTACTGACAATAACTGTAATACCATTCAAACTCTTACAATCAACGTTATTCAAGACAAAGGTGTAAAATGGAAAATGAAAGAATAAAAAATTAAGAGAACTCATTAAAAGAACAAATTGAGTTATTTTTAAATTATTTTTAAACATAAGCAATCGTTTTTTAAGGTGGTTATGAGTAACTTGCTATAAAATTACACTTTTTATTATTATGTATTTATTTGATATTAAAATTTTTACAAGCCACACTTTAAACTACGAGGGGTTCGTAATTCCAATATTGGCACAATAAATAAAATCAAAAGAATAAGCTAATTTCATACGGGCAGACCTGGAGTCTGCATGATACGGATTATCCATGTTCTGTGTGACTAGTTGTTGAAACCTAAAATTTCATTCTTATCAGGCAAGTTGTTAGTTGTTGCAATATCCTCCAATGTGACAATAACATAGCAAGCTACACGCATTGGCGGATTGCAGGTAGTTGAATTTCAGCCATTTAATTCATTTTTTCAGTTCGTAATTTGTACTTCTTCCTCCCGGGGCTTCTTTTTGCAATATGTCTTTATTTATCAAATCGTTCATATCTCGAATTGCTGTATCTTTTGAGCATTTTGCAATCTTTACCCATTTTGACGAAGTCAGTTTTCCTTCAAATCCATCTAATAATTTATTAATTAACTTTTTCTGTCTCTCGTTAATAATTGTCTTTGAATGTTTATTCCAAAAATCGGCTTTGAATAAGACATTTGTTAATATTGTGTCTGTTGCTTTTAGGGCATTTATTAAACAGCTTAAAAACCATTTTACCCATTTCGTTATATCGAGATCTCCTTTTTGTGTTTTCTCAAGTATTTCATAGTATTGTTTTCTTTCTATCCTGATTTGAGCCGACATGCTATAGAATCGTTGAGTGCTTTTGTCTGATTTAGCTAATAACATATCGGTTAATGCCCGTGTTATCCTCCCATTACCCTCTTGAAAAGGGTGAATTGTAACAAACCAAAGATGAGCAACGGCGGCTTTTATGACCAAATCAATTCTATCGTTTTCGTTAAACCATTTCAGGAAACGGGTCATTTCAGTATCAATTAAATCTGCATCAAAAGCTTGAAGATGAACTCTTTCTTTTCCTGCTGGACCAGAAACAACTTGCATTGGTCCGGTTGTATCTTTTCGCCAATCGGCAACAGTTATTTTGAATATACCGCTTCTGCCCATTGGGAACAATGCAGCGTGCCAATCAAAAAGTCTATCAGCCGTCAATGGGCTTAAACAATAATGAGTTGCATCAATCATCATTTCTACCATACCATCAACGTTCCTGTCAGAATCAATTGAACCAGCGATTTCCATTCCCAATCTCCTTGCAATTGATGAACGAACCTGGTCGGGATTCAAAAATTCTCCTTCGATTTCTGTTGATTTTAAAACATCTAATGTTAATGTGTCAAGTAAAGCTTCATTTCTCAATTCAAATCCTAATGATTCCATTTTCCCAATTAATCGTCCCTGCAAATATCTTGCTTCACTTAATTGGTTTAAAAACTCTTCACTTCTCCAGGTAAAATCTGGCCAGTTATCTTTTTGATGTATATAAATTTCCATTCGTCGCATACTTTGCAACGAAAATACGTCTTATTCGTTGCATTTGAAAATTAATCGATGCAAATTTTGCGTCAATTAACTAATTTATTCGTTGCAAAATGCTTTTTATGCTTTCATGTAACATCTAAATACCCGTACTCAGTTGCGTATATTTTTCAAATATGAGTAATAAGCAAAACTGGCATTGTTATTTCTGTGTTGTTTTTAGTTCAGGTGCAATCTTAATCTAAAGGAAAAATAAACATGACATGGAATCGACAAAGTTCAGTTATATACAATGGATCTTTGAGATAAAAGTAAATGAAATTGAATAAATTAAAGACATAAAAATAATTTTAGATTAAAAATAATTCAATGTATAGTATTCTTTTATAAGTGTATAGATTTTTTTAACAGGTGTAACAAATCAGATATGTATCATACTAAAAAAGAGAGGGGGTTACCACATAGTGAGCGTGAAAGGGTTACAAAATTGAATACTAAGACGCTCACTTTGGAATATTCAGAACTCTCATCCATTCAGCCACAGAAAATCCGGTCATCATTTCAATATCGCAGACATCGGTCTGCCAAATAAATAAATTCGTCCGAAAACAGAAGCCCTTTCTGGGTTGACAGTCCTCATTCACCTAAACAAAACGGAAAACCTTCTGTATCCCGGAAATATTTTTATCATTTATATTTTGTATATTTAATCATTCTATATCCTAATTTTTGTTTTTCAAATTCAAAAAAGGACGCTCTGTTGATGCCAATAAACGAATTACGGCGCTTAACCAGGTATGGACCAAGATGTCGCTGATTTGCCAATGTGCCAAATTGCTGTTTCAAAACGATATTACCCGTTATAACCTGTTCCTGCTTAGCGACATCCAGGCGCTTGAAATCGCGGAACCCACACCTGCGAAACTTGACACGATAAAATAATTCGTTATAATTCCATAAGTGAAGGCCTGACTATCAAAATCATCAATAGTCACGCCTTCACTTAAAAAATGAATTACCAATGAATTTTTTTCGTATTTTTATGATCCGAACAGCCTTAATATTACTTAAGCCTTTAAACAAAACTAATTAAGCTCCGGATATGAAAATCACGATAATCTCCTGCCTCTTTTTTCTCTCCTTATCCGGGAGTGCCACTATGACCCAAAACCAGACCCTGTGGTACCGGCAGTCGGCGCAAAACTGGAACGAAGCGCTACCACTTGGCAATGGGCAGCTTGGCGCGATGATCTTCGGTTCAGTGGACAAAGAAATTATACCGCTAAATATTAATACATTTTGGGCCGGATCACCTCACAATTATTCCAATCCGGATGCCTATAATAGTCTACCTGAGATCCGCAACTTACTTTTCAGCGGTAAAACGATGGAGGCCACTGAGCTTGCGGGGAAATCCTTTATGGGCAACCCCAGATACCAGGCGGCCTATCAGCCACTGGGAGAACTTCAACTGATATTCCCATTAAAACCCGGCAATGAATACTATAAAAGATCATTGAATCTAAACCGTGGGATCTCAACAGTAATCTTTCGGCATCATGGGGTAACTTTTAAGCGTGAGACATTCATATCCAATCCCGATAACGTAATGGTTATACATCTTACTGCTGACAAACCGGGTCAACTCACTTTTAATCTGAGTTTGGGTTGCCAGTTTCCAAATAAAGTGAAAATAGAAGGGGGAAATCGTTTGGTGATGGAGGGTCAATGGCAGGATAACGGGAAACCCAAAGAGTGGGCAGCGACATGGACAGAGCCCGGAATAAGGTTCGCGACGGCCGTACAACTTCAAAACCGTGGCGGCGTCGTAAAAGAGAGTTCAGGCAAACTTCAAATTTTAAAGGCTGATGAAGTGACCCTTTATCTTGCGGCAGGAACGAGTTTCATTAATTACAAAGATATCTCGGGTGATCCTTCCGCAGCGTGGCCGAAAGTGCTGGAAGAGGTATCAAAGAAGCGGTTTAATCTGTTACGGGAACGTCATGTCCACGATTTTTCAGGGTTGATGAAACGGGTAAGTCTCACTATCGGCGGAACCAAATCAGACGAGTCTCAACCTACGGACAAGCGGCTCAAGGGGATCAAAAAGGGGGAAGAGGATCCCGCAATGTCGGCCCTTTATTTTCAATACGGACGGTATCTGCTTGCTTCATGTTCCCGGTCGGGTTCACAGCCGGCTAATCTGCAGGGAATCTGGAATAAGGAGGTCTCACCCGGCTGGGGAAGCAAATACACGACTAATATTAACCTCGAGATGAATTACTGGCCGTCGGAAGTTACGAACCTTTCAGATTGCAGTACGCCCGTTTACGATCTGATTGATGACCTCATGACTACTGGCGCCATTGTGGCAAAAGATTACTATGGGTGCAGGGGTTGGGTTTTACATCACAACACTGATATCTGGCGCGGAGCGGCGCCTGTAGATGGTGTGTGGGGAATCTGGCCTATGGGGGGCGCCTGGCTTGTTCGTCACTCCTGGGAACATTACCTTTTCACAAAAGACAAGCACTTCCTTGAAACACGCGCATGGCCGCAAATGAAGGGTGCAGCCCGGTTTATCCTCGACTTTCTTGTTGAATCCCCTCCCGGCTCCCTGATGGCCGGAAAATTAATCACGTGTCCATCCAATTCACCTGAAAATGGCTACGAGCTGAAGGATGGTTCGATGGTTGGATTTACCTACGGCGCCACCATGGACCTTGAAATCATCCGCGATCTTTTCGGAAATTGCCTTAGTGCGATGGATGAATTAGGTAAGAGTAATCAACTTATTGATCCGGAATTCCGGAAGGAGATTGAAACTGCTGCCTCAAAATTGGCACCACTTCAGATCAATCCCCAAACCGGCAGGTTACAAGAGTGGATTGGCGATTTCAAGGAGCACGAATTGGGGCATCGTCACCTTTCCCACCTCTACGGATTATATCCGGCATCACTTATTTCACAAACTGAAACCCCGGAACTTTATGGGGCAGCTCAAAAAAGTGTTGATTTCAGGGTTGAAAACGGTAGCGGAAGTACAGGCTGGAGTCGCGCCTGGCTTATTTCTCTTTACGCACGTTTGGGAAATGGAGAAGAAGCCAATAAACATCTGACCAAACTTCTTTCAGAATATACCCTTACGAATCTGTTTGATGATGGACCTCCATATCAGATTGACGGTAATTTCGGAGGGACAGCGGGAATTGCAGAGATGCTTTTACAGTCACAAAACGGGATTATTTCGCTACTACCCGCCCTTCCAAAATCGTGGGCCGACGGCCATGTTAAGGGTTTATGTGCACGTGGAGGTTTTGTTGTCGGAATGACCTGGAAAAACAATCAGCTGGTTCAGGCTAATATCTATTCAAAGAATGGGGGAACCTGCGAAGTGGTATATCACACCGCAGAACAAAAGCTAACCTTGAAACCCGGGGAAAGAAGGCCGTTGAAGTTTTAAGCAGTTAAAAATTTGAACACGGATATCAACCAAAATTGGAACACCGATAACACAGATTAAGCGGATATGCACAGATCGTGTTTGCTCTGAATGATCGGTGGATTTCTGTAATTTCAGGGTACTTGTTTTGCTTGTGATCGAATCTTCAGCCTTCGTTCATTAATCTGTGATAATCAGTATTATTTGTGTCATCTGCGTTCCATAAAAAAATAGCAGAGCCGAATCCTGAGGACCCGGCTCTGTATGAAAGTGAGAACAATTAAACTTTCTGAAGGATGAATTAAAGTTTAATATACATTGTAAATACGATTTCGTTAAGGTTTCTTTGATATTTTACAGGATCGTTATTGGTGTACAGGTAATTGAAATCAGTTTTGCGTCCTAAAGAGTAACTCAGATCAAACGATACATTGTCAATCCGATATCCGATACCGGCGCTTATGGTATTGTAGCTGAACTTATTATTTGGCTGAACGACAGGCAATCCTGTACCCGCATCCACAACTGTTGACTGATAGGGATTCCCAAACAGCTCATAACCAGCTCTTAAACTTACCACATCAGTGGGTTTAAATTCACCTCCAAACCGAAGATTTGTTGCATTGCGATAAATTGTGCTGATGGTTGAATTTTCAGAAGAGAAGGTATATCCGTCTCTTCCGCTTCGGTATTGCATTTTTGAATAATCCACATTTTCAAAATCGATGGAGAGCATTCCTTGATTCCCAAACTGGTAGGCAATACTCCCAATCAACCTTGTAGGGGTATCCATTTTATACCCATAGTCACCCAGAGGGGTTTCGGCTTTATGGCTACCATTGGCATCAACACTAACATTGACTAAATTAGATGACATCGAGGAGCTGTATGTCTCTTTAAAGTCGAAGAATGTTGGTGTATGAATTGCTGCTCCTAGTCGTAGTTCAGGTACAGGTTTATAGATGATGCCGAGTTTGAGATTGTACCCATATCCCCGAGTTTTTGCGGAGTTGACATAGTCGAAATAACCAAATCCGCCATCCTCTGAATAGGTGGATGATTCGTTGTAATAGAGGTCCTGCAATCCGATGGTTGCGCCAAGGTAGAGTTTATGATTAAAATTGGCACCAAACGAGAACACATATTCATTAAGAAAACCCTCTTTATTAACTGTCATCGTCTGGTTAACAAGCTCATTGGTATATAAAAATGATTGATAGCTATCGCCAATACCGTCCAAATTTGGATTGGAGACATTGATCAGGTAGTTCTCCCAGGCAAGTTTGCTGGACCAGGGGATATTGCTATTTTGATAAGGATTATTCTGATCGAAAAGATTAGAGCTAAGGATACCATTTGTATTTTGCGCAAAAACATCCATACGGGAGTGTGGGGATCCGGTTTTGCCCACTGATATTGACTGGTTGAAATTATTCAGTTTATTAAAACCAATTCCAAAATTGAAGGATACTAATCCCGAACCGCCATCCTGTACTGGATTTGCAAATACATAACCGAAGTTTCTGAAACTGAAATTATTATTGCGTGAATCAGCTGATTGTCCCTGGTAAGTCGACTTGGTATTACTGACCCCAAGGACATCCAGTGTTGTGGAAAGTTCAGACTTCAGGTATATCCCGATGCCGGCAGGATTTATACTCAGGGAAGAGAAATCGCCTCCGATGGCACCAATTGCATTTCCCATTCCCTTAGACCGGGCGGTTGACCCGAAGTTTTGTTGCGAAAAGATTAATGCCTGATCAACATACTGACCAAAGGTGACAGACATTAATCCAATTGTTGCAACTATTGTAAGTGCTAATTTTTTCATTTTCTTAATTTTTGATTAAACAAAGGCATAATTGGATCTAACGTCTGCGACCGCCGCCGCCGCCACCACCGCCGGAAGACCGATTACTTCCGCCTCCGCTACCACCGCCTGAATAGCTACTTCTCGAAGGGGCTGAATAGGTAGCTGACGATGAACTGCTTCTCGATGGAGCCGAAATATGCCCTGCACTTCTTGACTGGGTTCCCGAAACAACTCTGGGGCTACGGCTTGACCCACTTTGGTAGCTACTGCTCACGCCAGACCGCGCTGAGCCGGTTGTTCCAGAGAAACTTTGAGGTCTTGAATATTGGCGTGCAGCCCCGTTGTTATAGGAGGATTGAATGTTGGTTCTTGGCCTCGAATAGGTTGGGGTATAGGTTGAACGATTGGTTGTAGTAGCTGACCGAAGTGCAGGATTGTTCTGACCAACAACCTGGTTTCTCCGTAAATTAGTAATTGCCTGTCCATTATTGGTTACGCCTGACTGACCGGAAGATCTCAGATTTGCGCTTCGGGTTTGATTTGGATTTACGGTAAAACGGGTACCTGCCTGACGTGAAGAACCGGTAACCAGGCCGTTATTCACAACATTGGAACCTCTTGAAGCAGCAATTCCCGAACCTGCAAATGACCTTCCGATTGAGCGTCCTCCGGAATAAGTTGAACCTACAGCACCGCGACCTGCACCGCTGTAACCGATTGCACTGGAACTTCCCCGGCCTGCGCTGTTCTGCCTGCCGTAATAACGATCCCGGTTATATCCATCGTTATGATGTCCATATCCGCCCCCGTAGTATCCGCCATAATAACCACCCCCATAAGGATATCCCCAGCCACCGAAATAGGGATTATAAAATCCGCCATAACCTCCGAAACCAAATCCGAAACCGCTGTAAAGTCCGCCGAAACCAAGTCCCCATCCAAAACCAAAACCTGGATAATAGCATGAGTCCCAATATGGATCATAGGCATACGGATCGTAAAATGTACGGATACGTGTCGTATAATCAATCTCTTCAGGTTGATCATAGTCACTTATCAGATCCTGTGCTTCGTCATCTGAAGCGGATTGATTTTCGGCCGATGCAGATTCAGTGCCCAGAACGGATTGGTTACTGTTTGGAATCGCAGTTTTTTGATCTGAAAGATAATTATCCACAATTTTTCCGGCATCTTCTTGCCGCAATTGGGATATCGTGGTGGAATGATTACCTGACTGCTCACGTAAAGGCGCTGAGCTGACTACTGGAGGGTGATTACCCGGGGTAAAATAAGCATCATCGCTATAACCACCCGTTGTAACCATAGAACCTGTAGTACATGCACTTGCAAGAAGTGCGATGAATGAGAGCAGTTTGACATTTGTTTTCATGATTTGTTCTCCTTTATATTAAATAATCGCTGAACTTTTCGTTAATTTGTGGGCTAAAATTATGAAATATAAAGCAAATATTATACCAAAAAACAAGTAATGGCAAAAGTTCTCACATCAAAGGAGGAAAATTATTCCCAATGGTACAACGACCTGGTAGCAAAAGCTGATCTTGCGGAAAATTCAGCAGTTCGCGGATGCATGGTGATCAAACCTTACGGCTATGCAATCTGGGAGAAGATGCAGGCACAACTGGATAAAATGTTTAAAGACACCGGTCATGTAAATGCCTATTTTCCACTTTTTATTCCTAAATCATTCCTTTCAAAAGAGGCTGCTCACGTTGAAGGGTTTGCAAAGGAGTGCGCGGTCGTTACCCATTACAGGCTAAAAAATGATCCCGATGGTAAAGGGGTGATTGTCGATCCGGAAGCCAAACTTGAAGAGGAGTTGATTATTCGCCCAACCTCGGAAACCATAATCTGGAGTACCTATAAAAACTGGATCCAGTCTTACCGTGACTTGCCCATCCTTTGTAATCAGTGGGCAAACGTAGTTCGTTGGGAAATGCGTACCCGGATGTTCCTCCGGACAACAGAGTTTTTGTGGCAGGAGGGTCATACGGCCCACGAAACCAGTGAGGAAGCGCTTGCAGAAACAACACAGATGATCAATGTCTATGCAGACTTTGCCGAAGAGTTCATGGCTATTCCTGTCATTAAAGGGGCAAAATCGGCTAATGAACGTTTTGCCGGCGCCCTCGAAACATTTACAATCGAGGCATTGATGCAGGATGGAAAAGCATTACAGTCTGGAACATCGCACTTCCTGGGACAAAATTTCGCCAAGGCATTTGATGTTCAGTTTGCTAACCGCGACGGCAAACTCGACTATGTCTGGGCCTCTTCCTGGGGAGTATCCACCAGACTTATCGGCGCCCTGATTATGGCTCATTCCGATAATAACGGCCTTGTCCTCCCTCCTAAACTTGCACCTTACCAGGTTGTGATCGTCCCCATTTATAAGAACGGGGAACAACTTGCCGAAATCTCGGTGAAAGTTAATGAGATCATGGCAAAATTACGTAAACGGGGAATCAGTGTAAAATACGATAACCGCGACTCTCAACGTCCGGGATGGAAATTTGCAGAATATGAACTAAAAGGGGTCCCTGTCAGGCTGGCTATTGGTCCACGCGATCTTGAAAATGGATCAATAGAGGTTGCGCGTCGCGACACACTGGAGAAAACGACCGAACAAATCGAGAATATCGACCAGGTTGTTGAAGATTTGCTCGAAGCAATTCAGAAGAATATCTACGATAAGGCATTTCTATTCAGGGCTGAAAATACAACAAAAGTGGATTCATACGATGAATTTAAAGCGCTCCTTAACACAAAGGGGGGATTCTTTCTCGCACATTGGGATGGAACCTCTGAAACTGAACTGCTGATTAAGGATGAGACAAAGGCAACCATTCGCTGCATTCCTTTTGAAGGTGACGGAGAAGAGGGATTTTGCATGGTTACCGGAAAACCCTCCAAACAACGGGTAATTTTCGCACTGGCCTATTAAGGTTTGGTTTCCAGTGTGGTTGATGATTTGTGAATAATTAAAAATAAAATGGAAAACAGGGTTGTAGAACGCTTCATCAGATATGTTAAATATAATACCTGCTCCGATTCGGTGAGCGGAAAAACGCCAAGCACCGATGAACAGCGGGAATTTGCGATGGCGCTTTCCCATGAATTAGCTGCAATCGGCCTGGAAGAGGTGGAGGTGGACATGTGGAGTTACGTATACGCCACGTTGCCTTCAAACATTACGGAGGAGGTTCCGGTTGTCGGCTTTGTCTCCCATATGGATACAAGTCCCGATTTTACCGGCAAAAATGTTTCACCACAAATAATTCCAAACTACGATGGGAAGGGAATTGTTCTAAACCGTGAAAAGAACATCATCCTCTCCCCCACTATTTTTCCGGAACTTAATAATTACATCGGTCAGCAACTGATCGTAACAGACGGCAACACCCTCCTTGGAGCTGATGACAAAGCAGGTATCTCCGAAATTATTACCGCCATGGAATATCTTGTCAATCATCCGGAAATCAAACACGGGAAGGTGAAAATTGCTTTTACCCCCGATGAGGAGATTGGCGAAGGGGCGGACAATTTCAATGTGAGTAAATTCGGCGCGACATTTGCATATACGATTGATGGAGGAGAAATCGGAGAACTGGAATATGAAAATTTCAACGCCGCCGGAGCGAAAATTGTCATTCAGGGTTCCAGCGTCCATCCAGGGTATGCCAAGGGAAAAATGAAGAATGCAATTATGATAGCCAATCAGTTGTTTGCCATGATTCCAACCTTTGAAGTACCTGAGCACACCGATGGTTATCAGGGTTTTTACCATGTTACGCAGTTGAATGGTGCTGTTGAGCGTGCAGAAATTGAGTTTATAATTCGCGATTTCACAGCTCAGGGGCTTGAAGACCGTAAGAATCTCCTGAAAACCATCGTGAAAATGATCAACAGTGAATTTGGTGAAGGAACTGCCGACCTAGCGCTTAAAGATCAGTATTTCAATATGCGGGAGAAGATTGAACCTGTAAAATACATCGTCGACCTTGCCGAACAAGCGATGAAGGAATCGGGTGTAAAGCCAAAGATTGTTCCCATCCGTGGTGGCACCGATGGGTCAAGGTTATCCTATATGGGGCTTCCCTGTCCGAATATCTTTGCCGGAGGACATAACTTTCACGGGAAATTTGAATATATCCCAACCCCTTCAATGGTAAAGGCGTGTGAAGTTATCGTTAAAATCGTGGAAAAGGTGGGATTACTTACCACAAAATAATATCCTGTTGGTTTGTAGAAAGATGGTCAGGTCATGTTTCTGCAAACCACAAATTCCTGGCTCTGCAAGCAGAATTTACCTTCGGGTCAATTTTCTGATTATCTCAGAATGGAGGGGAAACTTCAATAACAGGTCGCTGCGGGTTGCAAGTTCAAAATCCCGAAAGTCAAAGCCCGGTGCCACCGTACATCCCAAAAGAGAAAAATCAGTTTCCCGAATTACCATTGCCCCAAACCATGATCCCCCCGGGACAACAAACTGTGGGACCTCACCCTGATCAATCGCTCTACCGATGATCCTTTGCGAATAGTCACCCTCCGGGCTGATAATATGAAGCGCCAGGGGTGAACCGTCGTAAAAATGCCAGATCTCATCCTGAACTATCCGGTGAAATGATGAGAAGACCTCAGAGGTTAACAGGAAGTATATCGAAGTGGAAAAATTCCTTTCTCCCTGAAATTTAGCGCCAAGACTATCTCCCTGAATCACACCTTTACTACGGTAAACTTCGTTATAAAATCCCCCTTCAGGGTGAGGCTGAAGATCGAGCCCTTTGATTATCTGTTCATATGGTGATGTGGCTTTCGGAGATTGAGTCATTAAATAAGTCTGTTGGTTATTTTTCAAAGTTAATGAAATTGAATCGGATTGATTTTTCGCAGGAGATACTATTTTCAGTTTTTTAATGTATATTTACTCAGGAAACAGCTCTAAATCCAGGTTTTATGGCTCACCAAACCCTTAAAACATCCTATTCCGAACTTGTTGACCGGCTAAACCGTTTTCCTCAGGGTGCCCCTCCTTCTGAAACGCTCTTTAAAATACTTAAAGTCCTTTTCAGTGAACGCGAAGCACAACTTGTTTCACTACTCCCCATAAAACCGTTTACCGCAAAAAAGGCGAGCCGGATCTGGAAAATTAATCTTACCGAAACGCGAAACATCCTGGAAACCCTGGCCGGACGCGCTTTACTTGTAGATATCGAGCAGAACGGAGAACAACACTATACACTCCCTCCACCCATGGCCGGTTTTTTCGAGTTTTCGATGATGCGAATAAGATCTGATATCGATCAGAAACTACTTGGCGAACTGTTCTACCAATATATGAATGTAGAGGAGGATTTTATCCGGGAACTTTTTACCCGGGGATCGACCCAGCTTGGCAGAGTTTTTGTTAATGAGCCCCTCCTGTCGGATGAAAATGCATTATCTGTTCTCGATTATGAACGAGCCACAGAAGTAATTAAAACAGCTCATCACATTGGAGTGGGTATTTGTTACTGCCGACATAAAATGTCGCATGTTGAAAAGAGCTGCAATGCCGCAACGGAGATCTGCATGACGTTTAACACTACCGCTGCCTCACTGACAAAATATGGTCATGCCCGCAAGATTGATCAAACTGAATGTCTCGATTTACTGCAACAGGCTTACGATCAGAATCTGGTGCAATTTGGAGAGAATGTACGTAAAGAGGTTAATTTCATCTGTAACTGCTGTGGTTGCTGCTGCGAAGCGATGATTGCTGCACGGCGGTTTGCTATTTTAAATCCTGTTCATACAACAAATTTTATCCCCGCAATAAATGATTCTCAATGCAATGGCTGCGGCAAATGTGTTAATATTTGCCCTGTAGAGGCAATGACTCTTGTTTCTGCGAATAATCCGCATCTGCCCAATCGAAGAAAGGCTGTATTAAATGAAGACCGTTGTCTTGGTTGTGGAATTTGCGCAAGAACTTGTTCTGCTAAAAGCATTATGCTGAAATCCCGCCTCCAAAGGGTACTGACCCCATTAAATGGTGTACACAAAGCTGTCGTTATGGCCACAGAACGAGGCAAATTACAGAACCTGATATTTGACAACAGGGTACTATTCAGCCATCGGGCACTGGCTGCCGTGCTGGGAGTTCTGCTTAAACTACCTCCAATTAAACAGGTGATGGCAAGTGATCAGATTAAATCACGTTATTTTGAGCAACTTGTCAGCAGGTTGAAAATCTAAGAATTTTGATTTTTACGAAACCTTTTAATATCTTTAGCCTAAATTAACGGGCAATGATTCAACGATTTATCCACTATATTCAAGAGAACCACCTATTTAATCATAACGATACAATCCTGGTTGGGGTAAGCGGAGGGATTGACTCGATCGTATTGCTTGATTTGCTCGATAAAGCCGGGTTTTCAATGGCAATTGCCCACTGTAATTTTCGGTTGAGAGGAATTGAATCGGAAGGAGATGAAGCGTTAGTGGATACCCTAGCGCTGAAATACGATGTTCCGATTTATAAAACTGCCTTTGCTACGGAAGATTATGCCAGAGAGAACAAAATATCTGTTGAGATGGCGGCCCGTGACCTGCGATACCAATGGTTTGAAACAATCCGGATAACACATCACCTTAGTTGGATTTCAGTGGCACACCATCGCGATGATCAGCTTGAAACGTTCTTCCTGAATCTGGCCAGAGGCACCGGCCTGACCGGATTAACCGGTATGCGCCCAATGAATGGGAAAATTGTTCGCCCACTGCTTTTTGCCTCACGAAATGAGATTGAGCACTACAGACATCAACGCCATCTCGAATTCAGAGAAGATGCTTCCAATCTAAATCTTGATTATCAGCGCAATAAAATAAGGCATACGCTGTTACCGTTGATGGAGACTCTGAATCCCTCCTTCCGCGAAGGGCTTATCCGTACAATGAGCTATCTGGAAGATATATCGAAAATCTGTGATCTTGCGATCTCCCAATCCTGGGAACGCGTTTCGCTCAGGAAAGGTGATGACTACCATATCTCCATTGCAGAGTTGAAATTACTCGATCCGCTGTCAACATACCTTTTCGAATTTCTGAAGCCCTTTGGGTTTAACACGACAGTGGTCAGCGAGATCGAATCCTCACTTGATGGAATTTCCGGAAAACAGTTTATATCCCAGACTCACAGGGTGGTGCACCACAGGGACTCGTTGATTCTAACGCCACTCCAACCACACAATAATCAACATTTTTATCTTGATGAGGAAGCTGAAGAAATCTATTCCCCTGTACATCTTCGGATTGGAAAGGTAAAAAAGGGAAATGGGTTTAAAATACCTGATAAAAGATTCGTGGCCTGCATTGACCGGGACAAGGTGCAATTCCCCTTGCTAATCAGAAAGTGGCAACAAGGGGATTATTTCAAACCGCTAGGTATGACAGGTTTCAAAAAGGTAAGTGATTATTTCATCGATTCAAAACTAAGCCTTCCGGAGAAAGAAAACATATGGATCGTTGCCAATGGCGAGCAGGTTGTCTGGATAATTGGTCATCGCCTGGACGACCGCTATAAAATTACAGCTCAGACGCAGGAAGTGCTAAAAATTGAGATGATAATTTAAAATCCCAAAAAAAAAATGTTTGCTTTCAGTCACTTGCAAATGGTATTATAAATGCGAAATTGATATTGTGATAATAACCATTTCCTTTAACTGAATGACTATGGATATCAAAGGCCGGCGACTGGATGCCAGCTGCCAGGAGTTAATTTCATAAGACTTAATCACCTGATTATAAACCCGCTTCGTTATCACGTATTTTAAACATACTACCGATAAGGTATCCCATGAGAATACCATAACCTCCCATTGTGTACCAGTGAGATGTAATCGGACAAGACCCTGATGCGCATCCAACAAACCTCCAGTAAAGAAATCCACCAAGAGCCCCTACACCGGAAAATACGATTCTAAAACGATATCTGGTCAGAAAATTTTTCATTTAAATAATTTAAATTCTTAAAGATCAGGCTGGAAATTCTTGTCTTGTTTGATCAATCCTTCTTTTTCAGATTGCTAGAGAGCTATCAATCCATCAACGCCTCTTGCCTTCTCGTAAATAGTAATGATTGATTCAGGATCAGGCATCCACTGTTTGCAAGACAATCCGATAAACTTAATATCCCGTGATGTATTGTAAGTAATGGTAGACGGATCTTCAAAAAGCCCCTTTACCTGATTCAATTTTTCCTGGTTATTTTGAACAATGAACTTAAAATAGTAGAGCATTGGCCATTCCTTATTGTCTGCGAGTAATTCGCGAAATTTATCAATATTCTCTTTCATAATCACCAAATCAATTCGACATACCCTTTTTTTCGCCTTCTTTTTCCATCACGTCCCTGGGCATCAACCACATAAAAATAAACGCCCGGAGAAGCCAGCTTGCCATTTATTTTTCCGTCCCAGGCCGCCAGCTCTGAATCGCCGGGAGTATAACCACTCTTCCTGAAGCGATGAACAATGCGCCCCCACCTGTTAAAAACCTGAAAATCCAATGACTGAAGTGATCTTGTACGAATTATCAGCATATCGTTGATCCCATCCCCATTTGGCGTAAATGCGGGAGCAACTTTGACCAGGGAGGTATCAATAACGATATAATTTTTAAGATAAAATGTATCGCGACAGGTAAATCCGGTACTTTGTTTCGCTGCAACAAGCTTTACCATGTAGCTACCGGTATAATTGTAAGTATAGGCGGGGTTCTCCAGATAAATAGTTTCCATTATCGAATCCTTTATTACCCCAGTGGCCCCCTCTTTTTCAAGGGCAGACTTCTCCTTAAAGAGCATCCATTCATATTTATCAACATCCCCATTTACCGATTCATTTACAAATTGAACCGGCAAAGGTGCCTGATAGTTCGTAAATTGCGCCTCAGAAGGTTGATCCGTTTTCCACGAAAATTGTGCTTTAGGGACAATCGACTCATAGCTTACCTGAGTGCTCTCAGTACAACCCGCACGGTCGGTGACCTGAAGCTGATAAATCGTATTAATTGAAGGTGGTCTGTTAATAACCGGATTTTGGATGGTTGCCATTAAAATAGTGTTACTTTCCCAAATGTATTTATATCCGGGGTTAACACTTACAGGCTGATTGGTAGCTAAATCTGAATAGGAATAGTCGGCGCCTGTGACAATCCCATGAAGGGTAAAAGACTGACAATTTGAATCGGTTATTGTGGCTACTGGTGTAATCCAGCCATTCATAATCCAGGCCCGAAACTGATAATCTACTCCATTATCCCTGAAACTTACCCGGTAACATCCATCGCCAAGTCCTGATAACCTTGAGGTTGTACCTGTTTCATTGGAATAATAGCTGAAAGCGCCAGATACCGGCGTAAATTTCTCCCACGTAAAGGTAACTGGCTGTCCTGATGAGGCTGCATACAGTGAACCACTCTGATGTCCTGAAGAACCACAAAAGTAATAAATGAAATCTTTCCCGGCAAAAACAGGGTAAGACGTTTGTTCCGAAAATGAGGATGTGGTTGAGGTGAGCGATTGTCCGTCAACAAATTGTATTGATGATAGAAGAATTACAAACAAAATTACGCTTCCGATGACACCACTATTATATTTCATCTGTTTATAATTTGATTTTTAATTGCCAGATGGAAAGCTACATCGGTATTCGTCTTTGTATGCGAGAAAATACAACTCATAACGCGTTTCATTTAATCCCTCGTGCAATTATTGCTGTACAATAATACAAAAATATTCCGGATCAGATGGTGATAATTTTTGTAAGGCACAACAGGGTGAAGGGTGATCACGAAACGCCACAAGGTTGTAAATCGTTGTAACACTTTTCGAGCAACTGACTACCCTGGGTAACTAAAGATACACCTACAGGTGATAATCCCAGTGAGGCCAACAAAATGAAATACGAATATTTGTTTAAATTTGCAGAATCGGTGGATAAAGTCACCGTCCTTAATTATCAAGTAATTAAAAATCAATATTTTGTCAGATTATCTTGAAAGTTTAAACAGTGCTCAGCGTGAGGCAGTAATCAATACAGAGGGCGCTTCCCTTGTGATTGCTGGTGCAGGATCGGGGAAAACCCGGGTTCTAACCTATCGGATCGCTCACCTTTTGCGCAATGGTGTTTCACCATCTTCAATTCTTGCTTTAACCTTTACAAACAAAGCAGCGCGGGAGATGAAGGCGCGTATCGAAGGTGAAGTGGGGAACTCAATCTCAAGATACTTGTGGATGGGGACATTTCATTCGGTTTTTTCAAGGATATTACGTGTTGAATCGGCAATAATCGGTTATCCAAATACATTTACGATATACGACACTCAGGACTCCAAAAGCCTTCTAAAGGCCATTATAAAAAGCATGAATCTCGAAGACAACACCTATAAAACAGGTGTTATTCTTGGAAGGATTTCAGCCGCCAAAAATAACCTGATTACAGCTGTAGCTTACCATCAAAATGCATTGCAACGCGAAGCAGATCAGGCTGCGCGAATACCAAAAACGGCTGAGATCTATCTCGAATATGTAAAACGGTGTAAAAACGCCGGAGCAATGGATTTCGATGATTTATTGCTGATGACCAATATCCTGTTTAAGAATCATCCTGAGATACTTGCAAAATATCAGCAAATGTTTCGATATATCCTCGTCGATGAGTATCAGGACACTAACTTCTCACAATACCTGA
>CAIXCY010000010.1 GCA_903918045.1 uncultured Bacteroidia bacterium | reverse complement strand
TGCGGATGGAAAGCCATTCTCAAAGATGAAACAATACCAGTTGCGCGATGGAATTTTCGATGCGATAGTTGACCGGTTCTATAAAGATCCAACCCTTGTGGCCTATGGTGAAGAGAACCGTGACTGGGGCGGAGCATTTGCGGTTTACCGTGGATTAACGGAAGCACTCCCTTACCACCGTCTGTTTAATTCTCCGATTTCGGAAGCGTCTATTGTTGGAACAGCGATCGGTTATGCGATGTGCGGCGGACGTGTCATCCCTGAAATTATGTATTGTGACTTTCTTGGGCGCTGCGGTGATGAGGTCTTCAACCAGCTTCCAAAGTGGCAGGCAATGAGTGGTAATATGCTTAAAATGCCGGTTGTTATGCGGGTTTCTGTTGGTTCCAAGTACGGAGCTCAGCATTCGCAGGACTGGACCTCACTGGTTGCCCATATTCCCGGATTAAAGGTGGTCTTCCCGGTAACTCCTTATGATGCAAAAGGCCTTATGAATAGCGCATTACAGGGAACCGATCCGGTTATCTTCTTCGAAAGTCAGCGCGTTTATGATATTGGGGAACAATTTCATAAAGGTGGTGTGCCCGAAGGGTATTATGAAATCCCATTCGGCGAGCCGGATGTGAAACGCGAAGGAAAAGATGTAACAATCCTCACAATTGGTGCGACACTTTACCGCGCCTTGGATGCAGCTAAGATCCTGGAAGAAAAATATGGACTTTCAGCTGAAGTGATTGATGCCCGTTCTTTGGTGCCATTTAATTACGAAAAGGTGGTTGCCTCCGTTAAAAAAACCGGTAGGATCATTGTTTCCGGAGATGCCACCTCACGTGGTTCTTTCCTCAATGAACTGGCTCGTAATATCACTGAATTAGCATTTAATTATTTGGATGCACCGCCTGTTGTTGTTGGTTCACGGAACTGGATCACTCCGGCTTATGAACTTGAAGAGGCATTCTTTCCTCAACCGGAATGGTTTATTGATGCGATTCATGAAAAAATCGTCCCTTTAAAAGGACATCTCTGCGGACAGAATTTCAGTGATCTGGAACAAATCCGCCGGGCTAAGCTGGGGGTTTAATCTGAAAGCGTATTTCAGACCTCAGAGGTTTCAAAAAGACTACCTACATTCTTTGTACGTAGTTTTTCATTATCTATTTTAACGTTTGTGTTAGATAAAATAAATAAGACATTATGGATTTTTGGAAAATATTCCCTGAAAAAGAGGAGTTGTTAAAATGGTTCGAGGAAAATGGCGATGGCCAGGTCAGGCTTGTAAACGCCCATATGCATACCCCTTATTCATTCAGTGCATTTACAGATATCGCACAGGCATTAAATATGGCTGTAAATGAAAATGTTAAGATCGTTGGAATAAACGATTTCTATACAACAAACGGTTATAGTGAGTGGGCAGAAGTTTGCGTGGAACGTAAAATATTCCCCCTTTTCAACATCGAATACATCAGTCTAAACAGTTCAGATCAGGCGGCAGGAATAAAGGTTAACGATCCAAATAACCCCGGTCGCACCTATCTGAGTGGTAAAGGGTTGTCTTTCCCTGCAAAACTTGAGAAACCTTACAGCACCAAACTGAATTCGGTTCTGAAAGAATCGAATCTTCAGGTTCAGCAAATGTGCACTAAACTCAATGAGTTGTTAGTAAAGATCAACGCCGGATTTCAGCTTGATTATGATGCAATTAAATCAGGGATGACCAAAGGAATGGTCCGAGAGCGCCATATTGCAAAAGCTTTACGGACCAGGGTCAACCACAATTTTGTGACAGCATTCGAAAGAAAGTTGTTCTATAAAACTGTTTTTGGAGGGAAAGAACTCAAATCGGATATCGGCAATTCTGCTGCTGTTGAAAACGAGATTCGTGGAAACCTGCTGAAGGCGGGCGGTGCTGCCTTTATTCCCGAGAGCCCCGAGGCATTTCTTGATATGGAGATGGTTTGCAAAATGATCATTGAATCGGGAGGAATACCTACATATCCTTTCCTTGCCGACGACAACAACGGCAAATTTACAGATTTTGAGGCCCCGAAAGAAACGGTAATCGAAATTTTAAAAGAACGAAATATCTGTTCCGTCGAATTTATTACAACCCGCAACAGCATCGAAGTACTCGAAGCGTATGCAGACTATTTCAACACCAACGGCTTTGTAGTTACTTTTGGATCAGAACACAATACTCCCGCAATGGAGCCGATCGAACTGTTTGCACGAAATAATACACCGTTGAGTCCGCTGCTCCTTGAAATCAACTATGAAGGGGCATGCATTACCGCAGCACATCAATACCTTGTTGCGACGGAAGGTGTCGGTTATATTGACGCAGATGGCAAACCCGATCCGGATAAACGGGCAGAGTTCACCACTCTTGGAAAAGCACTTATCGAATATATTACAAAAAACTGAATATGAGCAGCTTGATCATCAACCATGTCATTCCTGCAATCAGAATGTTCACCTCTAAGCAAAAGTTAATGGTGGCGAGGTTCGATGATCGTAGCGAACTTCTAAAAGCAGAAGATGAGACCGATTTATTGGGTCTGGATTTTATCAAAAAATCTTCAGGGATACTTGTCGTTGATGAAACAAAAGACCCCGATGAGATCATAGATGACTTAACTGTAAAATTATCAACCTGGTACGAAACCAGGACTCCTCACCCCGATTATATTCTACTGAAGGGAATTGGTTTAGTAGCCATTGCAGAGAATGCAGCGGCTCTCGATATTCTTCTGGGCGCTCAAAAGCTACATGTAAAGGAGATTTCAGGAAGGGTTCAGGATAAAATAATTATTGTAACCGGTGGGGCCCAGGGTTTTGGCGGAGGAATTGCAGAACTCTTGTACGCGCAGGGGGCGAATGTTGTTATCGCCGATCTTAACGAGGAGACCGGCAGCAAGATGGCGGATGCATTAAATGCAAATCCACAGACCAATCAGGCTTATTTTGTTAAAGTCAACGTTGGCAGCGCTGAATCGGTCGAAGCAATGGTTGCCGCCACTGTTAAGCAGTTCGGAGGGCTCGATGTCATCATTAGCAATGCCGGAATTCTTCGGGCAGGTGGATTGGACGAAATGACACCGGAGTCTTTTGCCCTGATGACTGAAATCAATTACGGAGGCTATTTTCTTTGTGCCAAATATGCCTCTGCAATTATGAAGATTCAGTCGCGCTTTAAAGAAGATTATTTTACCGATATCATACAGATCAATTCCAAATCGGGATTAAAGGGAAGTAACCGTAATTTTGCGTATGCCGGCGGGAAATTTGGAGGAATTGGGCTTACCCAATCCTTTGCAATGGAGTTAATGCCATTTAAAATAAAAGTGAACTCGATCTGCCCGGGTAATTTCTTCGAAGGGCCACTTTGGAGCGATCCCGAAAGAGGTCTCTTCGTTCAATACCTCAATGCAGGTAAAGTCCCAGGAGCAAAGGAGATTAAAGATGTAAAAGCCTTTTATGAAGCACAGGTTCCCGCCGGAAGAGGGTGCCGCGTTATTGATGTGATGCGGGCCATCTACTATGTAATGGAACAAGAGTACGAAACAGGTCAGGCGGTACCGGTTACCGGTGGGCAGAATATGCTGAATTAGAGGAAAGCGGCTCGCGGCTGGCAACTAGCGACTGGCTATTCTTGCTAAAATTGGAATCGTTGCTTAAAAAAGGAAATATGTCGTATAAGAATTTAGAAATATGGCAGCTCGCAAGAGCGGTAGCATTGGAAATTCACAAAATGAGTTTGGAGCATTTGCCTAAATTTGAGCAATTTGAAACCGGTCAGCAAATCCGACGTTCTTCAAAGAGTGTAAGATCTATTATCGTCGAAGGATACGGCAGAAGAACCTATCAGGCAGAATATTTAAATTAAATAACTTTATAAAACATTTTGAAAGATAATTCTCGTGCTGGACAATAATTCGCCAGCAACCAGTTGCCCGCAGCAAGTAGCCAATTGCCAGTAGCCAGCATCAAAAATTAAAAATTAATATATCATGAAAACACGCGCAGTTCGATTATACGGAAAAAAAGATTTAAGGCTCGAGGAATTCGAGTTACCTGCAATCAAAGAGAATGAGATTCTGGCAAAAGTCATTTGCGACAGCTTATGCATGTCGTCGTACAAGGCAGCAGGACAGGGAACCGATCACAAGAGAATCCCGAATGACATTGAGGTTAATCCGGTGATTATCGGTCACGAATTTGCAGGAGAACTCGTTGAAATTGGCTCAAAATGGAAAGCCAAATTTAAAGTAGGGGATAAATTCTCTATTCAGCCCGCACTCAACTACCCCGACAGCCCGGTAGGCGTTATGGGAGCTCCCGGATACTCGTACCAACACATTGGAGGTGATGCAACCTATGTCATCATCCCCAATGAGGTGATGGAACTCGATTGTCTGCTCCCCTTTACAGGCGAAGGATTTTACCCCGCCTCACTATCCGAACCACTCTCATGTGTTATCGGAGCTATTCATGCCAATTACCACACGACGCCAGGATCATATATCCATAAAATGGAGATTGTCGCCGATGGAAAGATGGCGCTTCTGGCAGGTGTGGGTCCGATGGGTCTTGCGGCTATCAATTATGTGCTGCACCGTGAAGATCGCAAACCATCGCTGCTCGTTGTGACCGATATCGATCAGACAAGGCTTGACCGGGCCGCCAGTTTATATACCGTTGACTTTGCAGCTACGCGGGGAATCGATCTGCAATATGTGAACACCTCCAAATTCGCAAATGTTATTGAGGAATTAAAGGCAATTAGCGGAGGTGAAGGGTTCAATGATATTTTTGTATTTGCCCCGGTTGCACCGGTCGTGGAACAGGCAGATGCACTTCTGGCATTCGACGGTTGTCTCAATTTTTTTGCCGGACCATCCGACCCTAATTTTAAGGCGGCCCTCAATTTCTACAACGTCCATTATGCCTACACCCATATCGTTGGGACCAGTGGCGGGAATACCGATGATATGAAGGAGGCGCTTCAGTTAATGTCAGCAGGACTTGATCCTGCCGGATTAGTCACACACATCGGTGGAATCAATGCTGTTATTGAAGCGACGTTGCACCTTCCTGAAATTCCGGGTGGCAAAAAGCTCATCTATAATCACATCGAGATGCCATTAACACCAATTTCAGAATTCGCAAAAATAGGGGCTACCAATCCTGTTTATGCCCGACTGGCAGAGATCTGCGAAAATCACCTCGGACTTTGGAGTACCGAAGCAGAAACCTACCTGCTTAAGAATGCGGCTAGTTTATAACTATCAAATATTTAGCATGTCAAAGAAGCCGCTTCATGTCAAATGAGGCGGCTTCTTTTTTACCTATAAAGAAATGAATAGATCAAAAAAAATCAGGCAATTACTCCCGAACCGATCAGCTCATCATCGAGGTACCAGGCAGCAAACTGTCCGGAGGTAATTCCACGTTGTTGTTCATCAAAAAGGATATAAGCTCCCAAAGGTGTCATAATAATCCGACCCTTTTCAAGTGGCTGTCGGTACCTGATTCTGATCAAAAATTCGCGCTCTTCACCATCAGCCATCAAAAAATCGGGACGCACCCAATGCATATCCGCTGTTGGGATAAACAATCCATGACGAAAAAGTCCGGGGTGGTCCTGTCCTTCGCCAACATAAATAATGTTTCTGACAACATCTGTTGCCAAGACAAAGAGTGGCTTTTCATAACCTCCAATATTGAGCCCTTTTCGCTGTCCTATCGTATAAAAATGGGCGCCATTATGCTCTCCGATTACCTTTCCGTTCCATGGTTTATATGGAAAAGGGGCACATAGTCTGGAGAAATTTTCAGGTTCAACAGCCAACGACTTCCGATCCATAAATGATGCCTCTATTTCAATCACATTCCCCTTCTTTGCCGCCAGCTTCTGTTGCAAAAAAACCGGCAGATCGACCTTTCCTACAAAACATATTCCTTGCGAATCTTTCCGTTCTGCAGTGATTAAACCTTGCTGACGGGCTATTTCCCGAACTTCGGGTTTTAAGAGATGACCCACCGGGAACAACGATTTTGACAGCTGGTATTGATTTAACTGGCATAAAAAATAACTTTGATCCTTATTATTGTCGGTTCCGGCCAGCAAACGATAATATCTTTCCCCTTCGATATCAACAACTTCTCTTCTGCAATAATGACCTGTGGCAACATAGCTGGCACCAAGTTCAATGGCTTTATCCATGAAAAGATCAAATTTAATCTCCCGGTTACACAAAACATCGGGATTTGGAGTCCTCCCTTTTTCGTATTCAGCGAACATATAATCGACAACCCGCTTGCGATAAAAGTCAGAAAGATCGACGACATGAAATGGGATATCGAGTTTTTTGGCAATCATCTCAGCGAATGCTACATCATCCTCCCAGCTGCATCCGGCAGTCAGGGTTCCGGTGGTCTCCTTCCAGTTAATCATAAAGACCCCAATAACAGCATATCCCTCCCTTTTAAGAAGATAGGCTGCAACGCTGGAATCAACGCCACCAGAGAGACCGATAACAACTTTTTCCTTATTCATCCGGCTGCAAATTTACAGCTTTTGGAGCAAATTACCGATTTTTATGCACTTTATATGCGACTGGCAGTTGGCGGCTGGCGACTAGCTATTCTTGCGTACATTGGAATATTGCTTAACAAAGTATATATGTCGTATAAGAATTTAGAAATTTTATTTAGGGGATTACAATTATTTATTGGATAGCAAGATCTGCCAGCAGCCAGTAGCCAGAAATGAATGACATTTTATTTCCGCATCCATTTCGATATAGATCCTAAATCGTTAACTTTGCGATATGTTCGATCGCCTAATCCATTATATTAAGAATATTGACCGGAAAGATTACCGGCCTATATTTGGGGGACTTGAAATTCTCAAATACCTTGGCCCCGGATTGCTGGTGACTGTCGGGTTCATAGATCCCGGGAACTGGGCCTCCAACCTGGGAGCCGGTGCTCAATTCGGGTATACGCTTCTTTGGATGGTCACGTTGTCAACCATCATGCTAATCCTGCTTCAACATAATGTAGCCCATCTTGGAATTGCGACGGGTCTTTGTCTGTCGGAGGCGACCACCAAATATATGAAACCGGCGTATTCCATCACGGTTCTGGTTACTGCAATAATTGCGTCGATATCCACATCGCTGGCAGAAATTCTGGGGGGAGCAATTGCCATAAATATGATCTTCGGAATTCCAATCAGGGCCGGAGCAGTTCTGGTGGTTATTTTTGTGCTCATTATGCTTTTTACAAACGGATACAGGATGATCGAAAAATGGATTATCGCCTTTGTTTCGGTTATTGGACTCTCTTTTTTATATGAACTTTCATTGGTGAATATCGATTGGAATACAGCTATCCATTCCTGGGTAACCCCTTCCTTCCCAAAAGGTTCCATGCTTATTATGATGAGCGTTCTAGGTGCAGTGGTAATGCCTCACAACCTTTTTCTCCATTCCGAAATTATTCAGAGCCGGCAGTGGAACCTTGAAGATGAGAAGACGATTAAAAAACGACTTAATTATGAGTTTCTGGACACGATCATTTCAATGATTATTGGCTGGGCCATAAACAGTGCCATGATTCTGCTGGCAGCTGCAACCTTTTTTAAGGCAGGAATTGCTGTGACCGAATTACAGCAGGCTAAGAGTCTGCTCACTCCTTTACTAGGCATACATGCCGGAATAGTTTTTGCAGTAGCCCTTCTTTTTTCAGGAATCGCCTCAACGATCACCTCCGGGATGGCAGCCGGATCAATATTTTCAGGAATCTTCAGCGAACCATACGACATTAAGGACAATCATTCTAGGTTAGGCATCACGATATCATTTATGGTAGCCTTACTGCTGATTTTTGTCATTTCAAATCCGTTTAACGGACTGATTTACTCCCAGATGATTCTGAGCGTGCAACTGCCGATCACTATTTTTGTACAGGTGTGGCTTACCTCTTCAGAAAAAGTGATGGGAAAATATAAGAACAGCAAATTCTACGCTGTATCGCTCTATTTTGTCGGTGCAATTGTAACAGCCTTAAATATAGCTCTTTTCATTAGTTTTCTAACTTAATTCAGCACTTGATACTTAAGTTTTGGAACGATTTCCCGTTACTATAAAATCATTTTAATCTACAGATAATCAACCCGGAAAAGCATTGAACATTTTTAATTGAACATTTTTAATTGAACATTGAAAATAACCTTATATGCCCGTACTAAAGAAAAACCACGATCCTGTCGGCCAGGCAGTTTGGGACTACCAAAATGGTATCAGAGGGGAATCAATCGTGGTAACCACTGATATTGCAGAAGATGAACTGCTTTTGCCCTCCTATTTTTTCAGGACTTTTGAACAGATGCCGGTTCAGGAACAGGAGGCCTTAAAACGGTGTGCAGGACGAGTCCTCGATGTTGGTGCAGGGGCAGGGGTACATTCCATCTGGCTTCAGGATCAGGGTTTTGAGGTAGACGCCTTGGAAATCTCTCCGTTATCGTGTGAAACGATGCGCAAAGGGGGGGTGAAAAATGTTTTTCTGCAGGATATTCACACCTTTACAGACCATAAATACGACACAATTCTACTCCTCATGAATGGTGCCGGAATTGCTCAGACGTTGCCGGGACTAAGAATCTTATTACTTCATCTGGCAACACTACTCAATCCGGGTGGAAAAATCCTGGCCGACTCATCGGATCTGCTTTATCTTTTCACGGATGAAAACGGGGAAACATGGGTAGACATCGCCTCCGATACTTATTACGGTCAGATGCAATACCAGTTAACCTATAAATCAATTAAAGGGAAACCATTCTCCTGGCTCTTCGTGGATGCTGAAACGTTCTGTGATTATGCGGGGTTTTGTGGCTTCACTGTCAAAGAGAGATTTGCCGGAGCCCATTTTGATTATCTGGTGGAACTGGTGCTCTAATCACAGGCTGCTCTTCCTCTTATGTAACCCAACTATTTCGCGCAGAGACGCAAAGAAACGCAAAGAAAAAAAACATCCCTTAAACTTTGCGTTTCTCAGCATGTTTTGCGAGAAAAAAGGAGTTTTGCAATAATTCCATAAAAAATAGATACCCATATTTTACCCGAACCGTCTGTCAATTCTAAAGTGGAAGGATCACCTTTACTCCAAATTCTATTTACCGGTATGTTTTTTGATCAATTCAATAAGGGGCTCTTTACCAAAAGGTTTTTGAATATAGTCATTACATCCGACCTCAAAGGCTTTTTCCCGGTCAGTCGAAATTGCAAAGGTGGTTTGTGCAATAATGACTACCTCTGTATTAAACTGCCGGATCTGACGCGTGGCTTCAAATCCGTCCATGCCTGGCATAGCAATATCCATCAGTATAAGATCAATATCAGGATTGTTGCGGCAGATTTCAACAGCTTCATTACCTGTTTTTGCGTGAAAAACCTCCCTGCTGAACTCTTTCACAATTCTATGAATTAGCTTTGCCGAAATTTCATCGTCTTCGGCGATCAGGATTTTGAGATTGTTTAGTTGACCAACGGGCTTTTCTGCGAAATCAACTTCCGGGGAGGCCATTTCGTCCCCTGTTGGGCCAATCGAAGGAATAGTAAAACTGAATATGGTCCCTTTAAATTGCTCCGATTCAACCCATAGTTCTCCCCCTTGCTTCGCGACAAACTCCCGGCAAAGAAGCAATCCCAGTCCGGTACTCTTTTCCCCATTGGTGCCAGGGCGTCTTGTGTTCGCGTCGATACGGAACAGATCATTACGCATTTGATCGCTCATGCCGATTCCGGTATCTTTGACCGATATCACCATCATCTGATTGTCTGTCGGTTTGGCAGAAATAGTTACGAGGCCCCCTTTCGGGGTAAACTTTACGGCATTGGATAGCAGATTGCGAATCACGGTCTGAAGCATGTTTTTATCGCCAAAAACTTCATGTCCCGCCGGGATATCCACAATTAGTGCGATCTCCTTTCCCCGGGCAGGTTCGGCAACGCTGTTTATACAATCATTCACTGCCTTAATTAGCCCAAGTTTTTGTGGTTTGAATTCAGAGATTCCATGATTCATATGAGACCATTCGAGCAGGTTTTCGAGCAGATTAAATGTATTGCGTGCCGAAAGGCTCAACTCAAGGGCCATTTCATTTCTTTCGTTATCGGTAAAATCCTGATCCTTATCGGCCAGCATTTCGCTTAAACCCATAAATCCCCCAAGAGGGCCACGCAGGTCATGGGCAATAATGGAGAAGAATTTGTCTCTTTCACTATTCAGCTTCAAGAGTTTTTCGTTTTGAAGTTTAACTTCAACCTCTGCAGTTTTACGTTCGGTGATCTCCTTGACAATAATAACTGTATTCTTTGTATTATTGAAATACAGGGAAGAGATTGAAAACTCCACTTCGATATATTGTCCGTCTTTTCGGATGGCCTCAGCTTCAGTTGTCTTTCCGATTACATCTCCCCGACCCGTGCGCAAAAATAACGGAATGGCATTATTCGCTACCAGGTGGTGGTGTTTCGGGGTAATTAAATCATACAGTTTTTGACCTATAGCTTCCTCGTATGTGTAACCGAACATTTGGCTGGCTGCTGTATTCCAAAACGACAGGAGACCTTGTTCGTCCATCATTAGAATGGCATCATTGGCCGATTCGGTAATAGCGCGCAGTTTTGATTCCTCAAGGCTCAATGTATACTCTATTTTTTTTCGCATTATAATTTGGTGCAATTGCTTCGCAACCGTATCAATCAATATCCTTTCTTCCTTGTGGAATGGTCCTTCGTCCTCTTCCGCCTTCTCAACCAGATAAGCAACTTCGATTATCCCAATTACTGATTCGTTCTCCAGCAGGGGTGTTGATAGCTTCCATGCCGAATCTTTGAAATTTTCTGTGCGGAACTCAACACCATTCACAACAATCCTGGCACAGGTAATCTCCGAATATTGAAACCCTTCAGGCAGGAGATAGACTAATCTTTGGCACAATGTATCCAGTGCAATATCCGTTTCACCAGCTAACTGGCTTAACGCGTAAAGAATCTTCAGTCCTTTTAAAAGGTCTTCAAGCTGATGTTCTATCTTTTTTTTGTCCGTAATGTCGGTGATAAAACCGTACCAGAGTATCGAACCATTCTCCTGCCTTTGTGGCATCGAATTACCAAACAGATTGCGGATGGTGCCATCGTCAAATTTCACTCTGTACTCCTGCTGCCAGGGCAATAATTCTTTTGCTGAGGTTTGTAAGGAACCTAACACAGCATCATAGTCATCGGGGTGCAGGTTTAAAAATACATTAGATGCATCTTCGCGAGCTTTTTCGGGGGTTACCCTATAGATCTGACGGATGGCATCACTGGCATATGGGAAAAAGGAACTACCATCGGGGCGAAGGCAATATTGAAACACTATACCTGGCACCAGGCTGGAAATCTCCTCCAAACGGTCGCGCTGGGCGGCAACCAGCTTATTGGCGACGACTAATTCTGTAGCCCGTTTCTCTTTCTTTTTATTTTGGAAAAGCAATTTGATGTTAGCAAGGATCAATTCGTCTGATCTCAGAGATTTTTCGTCATTCTGGAAGATGAGCTCTTTATTGGCCAGAAGAAGCTCAACGGCCAATTTTGCATTCTCATCATTCGAAAGGAGCAGTTCTTTATTAGCCAGAATTAGCTCATTTGCACGCTTTGCCTTTTCATCATTCTGAAACAGCAATTCAATATTGGCTAGTATAAGTTCCTCTGCTCGTTTAGCTTTCTCGTTATTCTGGAAGAGAAGCTCCTTATTAGCAATAATTAATTCTGCTGCCCGTTTTGATTTCTCACTGTCCTGAAAAGAGAGTTCCTTGTTGGCCAAAACCAGTTCTGCGACCCGTTTTGTATTCTCTTCGTTTTGAACGGCAAGTTCTTCATTGGCAAGGACGAGCTTTTTTTCGACTTTTTTTTGCTCGGTAATATCCACTACGGAGACAAAGCATTCTTCCTTATTCGGCTCAGCAAAGGCTGATAACTGGACTTGCACGGGCAGGCTGTTCGCAGTTATAAGGCTTAAGACGCATGTTTCTTTGATGTTACTGCTAAATACCCGGGATAAAAAAAGCTTAAAATCCGGTTTAGACTCGCTGGAAATAAAAATAGCAAATGGATGGTTGTTTAATTGGGAGCGTTCTTTGCCAAATAGCTGCGATCCGGCAAGATTAAGTTGAATAATCTGACCTTCTCTGGAAAGAATAAAATAACCGGATGGGGCAAACTCGTATAATTCGACATATTTGGCAGTAGCTAGTTCAGCTTGTTCTTTTGCCATTAGCAACTCGTCATTTTGCATTTCCAGTTCAATCTGGTGTACCTCAAGTTCATGAACAAGCCGAAGAATATCAGATTCAGAACGTTTTGGAACAGGTTCATGTTCTCTAAGCGTTAAAGCCAATTCTGCTTTCTGGCGAAGATTAAATGAATAACTAAATTTACCCCCCCCCATATTTTTTCATATATTTAATTATGTAAATATTGAAATTCAAATTTTTACCACCTTTAGATTAATTTCAAAGGTACAAAAATTAAAATGGTTTTAAGGATAAGTTTAAAACGTCAATGCTTATTTTGGAAAGGTTCTGATTGGATTACCAAAAATTTCGCGCAAAGTGATCGGGAGTTGCGAAACTTCGACATCAAAACAGATAATTATGGGATGGATATTATATCTATGTACTTAAATGACTATTAAATACCCTCACTATTATATTTTATTCCCCGAAATAACTATTGATTAAAGCCATTAAATCTGTTTTACTGATTGGTTTGGCCAGATAATCGTTACATCCTGCGGCAATAGCCTTTTCCCTG
>CAIXCY010000009.1 GCA_903918045.1 uncultured Bacteroidia bacterium | reverse complement strand
TAATGGCATTCCCGGCGCTTACCAGCGAAATCAATGGATGGCTCAGTTGGGACTGGAGAAGGAGGGGAAATATTTTGCAGGTTTCAACATTGTAAAATCGGTTGACAAAACCGGTTCGATAACCTCGCCACCGCTTTTCCCGATCTAGCCACAGGAGAATATGGTGATTAGTTTTCTCACAGATGTTAACACGGATAAAGGGTGGAAATATCATATTGAACTGGGCCAGAGTTTCTTTACAAGAAATTTGAATGCACCGCTATCAATTACACCCGTCGAAGACTTTAAGCCATTTATAAATTCACATACTTCCACAAGTAAAGACAATGCGGTTATGCTTGGTATCGCTAAAAAAGGGAGCGACTGGGAAATAGGGACCAAATTCAACTATTATGGCGCAGGGTATTATACGGCCGGATTTCAGTTTATGACCAATGATAAGATGGAATACCTTTTAAATACGCGTTTCAATGCCTGGAAGAAGAAAATGAACATTGTTGGAAGCATTGGTGAGCGTTATGGCAATCTGAGCCGTACTGCCGGACCTGACCTGACAAAACAGATTATTGCCAATATTAATGTGTTTACCCAGTTTACCGATCAGTTCAGCATGAATGCAGGTTATAACAACTTTGGATTCAATTCGCCCGGGCTTTCAGGCTATAAAAGTGTCAGTAATGAATTGACCTTCAATCCCGTGTATACCTGGAACAGCACTACAATGAGTAATCTTCTCAGCGGAACCTATACCTGGAGCAAGTACGATGAAACAACAATTCTACCTCCCACGACTACTAAAAATAATACCCAAACCGCCCTGCTCCTTTATGTGCCGACTTTCTTTAGCAGTAAAGTCAGTCCCGATTTTAGTTTGATGTGGTTCAAAAATTCGGCCCCGACAATTAATCTGACCTTACTTACCAGTACCGCCGGAATGAGTTGGAAAATGAATTCAAAGTTTAAACTTAAAGGACAGCTGCAATACAGCCTGAGTACTACTTCCCCCTTCACTGCAAATAAAAACCTGCTTGTAACAAGTGGTTTCGACTGGGAGGTTTTCAAACGTTTTACATGGCAGCTGACTGCAACAGCAAATGTATATCACTACGGAACTGAACTTCCGGGAAATTCTTTGACTCCCATCTATTTAGGAAACCCGGCTTACTTCGAAAGTATCCTGCGAACCGGATTACAATACAAATTTTAGAAATAAGCAATAATAATTAGCTAAAATGAAAAAATACAAATTCCTGTTGATCCTGGGTATGTTTCTTACAATTCATACATTAAATGCTCAAATAACGTTGAACCTGGCTTTAAATCCCAGACCTCAGCCTTATCTTGCTGATTGGATGTATCCGATCAACGGGCAGATGATTATATCTTTTTTACCCGGAACAGTGGTCAATGATCCGTCGGTTAAACTAAAAACGACATTACTGGATCAGAGCAGAAACATCATCGGTGTCTCAAACATCAATGCAGCAAGAGTTTATACTTTACGGCAGGGAGTTAACCAGTTTACAATGGCTGATGCCTTGCAGCTTCAGAATTTAATGTTGTCTGGGAATGTACAGAGTTTACTGCAGCGTACCGGTCGTTTAGCCGCTGGTGACTATTACTTACAGGTTGAATTGTATAATTCGGGTGGAGATATTGTTAGAGCGAAGCAAATTTCACATTTTACGGTTATTTCATACCAATTG
>CAIXCY010000008.1 GCA_903918045.1 uncultured Bacteroidia bacterium | reverse complement strand
TCGCCTGTAACACCTGCCGCACCTGCTGTCACATTAACGCAGCCGACCTGTGCCGTTGCGACGGGGACCATTACCGTCACAGCTCCGGCTCCTGGCGTTGGTATCACCTATACGGTAACCGGAACAGCTCCGGTAGTAGCGCCAATTACCAATGGAACAGGTGTATTTGCAGGCTTGACTCCGGGTGTTTATGCTGTCACCACGACAAATGGTTCAGGTTGTACCTCTGTCGCGACTTCGGCAACGATTACAGCTTCGCCTGTAACACCTGCCGCACCGGCCGTCACCTTAACGCAGCCGACCTGTGCCGTTGCGACGGGGACCATTACCGTCACAGCTCCGGTTCCTGCTGTTGGCATCACTTATACGGTAACCGGAATAGCTCCTGTAGTTGCGCCGGTAAGCAATGCAACGGGGGTATTTGGCGGATTGAATCCGGGTTTATATGAAATAACTACCAACAATAGTTCAGGGTGTGTTTCATCTATTGTTGAAATAGTCATTATTGAACCACCTTTGATACCTTCAGCACCTATTATTGGTGCCATCACACAACCTACCTGCAATTCGCCTGTGGGCAGTGTAATCATGAGTGAATTGCCTTCTGGTAACTGGATAATTAATCCCGGAAGGGTAACAGGATCTACGGCAATTACAACGATTGCCGGATTAAATCCCGGAACATACAACTTCACTGTTACCAATAGTTATGGTTGTATCTCAGCTCCTTCGACGGATGTTCTGATTACACCAACACAAATCACGCTCCAGGCAACACCAACTGCAGTAACCTGTACAGGAAATAAAGACGGGAAGATTGATTTATCTGTTTCATGTGGAGCACCACCTTATAAATATGAATGGACAGGACCAGCTGGTTTTACTTCAATTGCCAAAGATCTGGTCGGTTTATCAGGAGGGTTGTATAAAGTAACCGTGACCGATGTCAACGGATTTGTTGGTGCAACTTCAGTAAATGTTAATGAGTCAACAGTAGTCTTAAGTCTTAGCTCAACCTCCGTTCCTGAGACACGAAAAATGAGTATTGATGGTACTATAATCCTTGGTGTCACCGGTGGATCAATTAATCTGACAGTTTCGGGTGGTACAGCTCCATTTAGTTACTCGTGGAGCGGCCCAAACAATTATATAGCTAATACCGAAGACCCTTCCGATCTTCTAAGTGGCACCTATGCGGTAACTGTAACAGACGTCAATGGTTGCATGAAAACAATTTCAGTTATTGTAGATGTCCAGGTTGTCCTTTCTCAGGATGATACTTGCGTACTATTTATTCCGAATGTTTTCACACCCAATGGAGATGGGATCCATGACTATTTCGAAATAAGCTGCCTGTATAATTATACAAATGCTGAAATTGAGATATTCAATCGAAACGGAAATTTGCTTTTCAAAAAGGATCACTATGGCAATATAGACTATTGGGGAAGTAAGGAAAAAGCATTCTGGAATGGTCGGTCGGAAAATAGTCTGAATTTCATGGGTAGTGAATTGCCTGTTGGAACCTACTATTATATCCTTAGACTAACAAATGGAGGGGTAAGTGTACATACCGGTTTTGTCTTTCTGGGCAGGTAACGCAAATAATTGTCAGGTGTGAAAACGCTCTTTATAAAATAGGTGAAATTTTTCAAAAAGGCCAATATGAAAATCCTGGATAAAATAAAAAAAGCATTGCTGGCAGTGCTGCTTATAAGCGGACCGATGTATCTATTTGGTCAGCAGGATCCGATTTATTCCCAGTATATTTTTAATATGCAAACGATTAATCCGTCCTATGTCGGGAGCTGGCAGACCATGGGTTTTATGGCCTTAAGCCGCAATCAGTGGGTGGGAATAACCGGTCATCCCACAACGCAAACGTTTTCATTTCAGACTCCGGTGATTTCTCAAAATGTTGGTATTGGATTAGACGTTACAGTGGATCAATTAGGATCTGAGCGCAGGGTTATTTTAAATTTGGACTATTCGTATAGGATCAAATTGAATGAAGAAACTTCTTTGCGCTTCGGAATAAAAGGGGGCTTTACTAATTATAATAATGACCTTGCCAGTCTAAGGCCTTTCCCGGATAATTTACCTGATCCCGTTTTAGTGGGTGCCATTGATAATAAGTTCATGCCTAATGTGGGAACAGGTTTATTTCTATCAACTACAAAATATTATCTGAGCCTTTCGGTTCCTAAGCTTTTTCAAAACAAGATCAAGGAAAACACTGCCAATTTCTCCAGGATGTCAGAAGCACGGGAGTATTACTTCCTGGGAGGGGTTGTGTTTGATTTGTCTGATAAGATAAAGTTTAAACCAACATTTATGACAAAAACAGCCGTAGGAACACCATTTCAATACGATGTTTCTGCTAATTTTCTACTCGCAGATAAATTTTGGATCGGAGGTATTTATCGGTCAGGTGATGCTGTGGGTGCTATAGCTCAGTGGATTATAAATAGCAGGCTTCGAATCGGCTATGCATACGATTTTACATTAACTGATTTGAAATATTATCATCAGGGAGTACATGAATTGATGGTCTCTTATGAGATTGCATTTACAAAAAAGAGATTTACCTCTCCGCGTTATTTTTAACTTCATAAACGTCTAAAATCATCAAAATCTATGAAACAGCCATTGATCCTTGCCACAATATTAATCTCTTTTTTGACAGTCAATGCACAACAATCAAAAAAGGAATTGTTCGACCAATCAACGGTAAAAATGTCTGAAATTAAGACGAATACGATTCAAAGTGATTTTGGACCTGCCGTAATAGACAGCTTTATCTATTTCACATCCTATCGCGATGAAGTGATCAGTAAGTCAGATAAAGAGTTGATTAAACATGAATTCTATGATCTCTATAATGCAAGAATCAACGACTCAGGTGATGTTATTGGTACACGTTATGCATTGGAAGAGTTTATCACCCGATATCATGATGGACCTGTTTCATGGTGTGCAAAAACGGGCGAGTTATTCATCACCCAGTCTAACTATGTGGATCCTGATGTTTTCTATAAACCCTTTAGGAATGAGGATGTAAAGCTTCGAATTGTTATTGCAAAAAGGCAAAATGGTTATTGGACAGTGACGGAAGAGTTTCCCTATAATAATCCCAAATTTTCAGTCGGCCATCCGGCGATCAACCAATCCGGGGATACCCTTATTTTCGCAAGCGATATGCCTGGTGGGTACGGTGAAACTGACCTCTATTATTCGGTGCGAAAAAAGAACAAATGGACTCAACCTGTAAACCTGGGATCTACAATTAATACGAGTGGAAAGGATGAATTCCCATTTATCACCGGGAATAGCTATTCAGGCAGATATTTAATTTTTGCTTCAACTGGCCACGGAAGTACGGGAGGGCTTGACTTGTTTTATAAAGACATGAATAAGGAGGAAAGTAATGTCGTTCATTTTCAATCTCCGATAAATGGCACATTCGATGATTTTGGAATGAACCTGCCGGAAAACGTTGAATATGGATATATGACTTCAAATCGCCCTGGGACAGGGAGTGATGATATCTATAAACTAACTTTTAACAAATATATCGACTTTCTGCTGGAAGTATTTGTCCTGGATGCAAAGAGCTGGAAACCAATACAGGGTGCTAAAGTTGACTTTTGCAATATTAAAAGCTTTATCACTGGTTCAGATGGAATGGTGTCCCAACGATTTGCGAAGAATTCAGTTTGTGATGTCAAAGCATCAGCCTTCGGGTATAAAGACAACCATAAATTGATTCATGTTGGTGCACCCAGGCAAGGAACGGTCTTAAGGGATACGATATTCCTTGATTTGATAGTAGGGGAGAAGATTGTGCTGCGAAACATCTACTACGATTTTGACAAGTGGGATATTCTACCGGAATCGGGGGTTGAACTTGACAAGCTTGTAGCGCTTATGAAAGACAATCCTGAAATGAAGGTTGAACTTGGTTCACACACAGACGAACGGGGTTCAGTCCCGTACAATATAAAATTATCACAAAAGCGTGCTGAAT
>CAIXCY010000007.1 GCA_903918045.1 uncultured Bacteroidia bacterium | reverse complement strand
GAAATTGGATCTCTCAAAAAGGGTTTGGGTAGAAGGTGAAAGTAAAACCGTTGGGCGTGTTTTTCTCCCTGATCCTTTTTGGGAGGTAATGAATATTACTCAAAATATAGAAATCCAGGTCCCGCGCTCCGACAGGGTTGAAAGACTTGTTTTGGAATATGGGACTTTGCCAAATGATCTGATGCAAAATGCGATCTCCCATATCGTTCAACGTTTAGGGGACCTTCGCACGAAAGAGATTCTTCAGGATTACAGTGAAAAAAACCTGACTGTTGTTGCCGATAAATTACTAGATTATTACGATAAGACATATCAATTTAGTCGGGACAAATACAAGAAAAAGCTCACGGAAATCATTCTACCATCGGGAAATGCATTTGAAAATGCCCTTATAATTCTTAAAAGAATAACTTCTTTGCAGACATTATGCCAATAAAAAAAAATAAACACAAAAGTAATAATCAAATGGAAAATATAAATTTGCCTTCGGATACGATTGTTAAACTCACTCAATATTCCCATGGAGCGGGATGCGGATGCAAAATATCACCTAAAGTTTTAAATTCAATACTTGCGGAATGTAAAACCGAATTTCCCGATCCATTCCTGATGGTGGGCAACAGTACGCTCGATGATGCAGCTGTTTACGACATTGGGAATAATAAGGTAATAATCTCAACCACCGATTTCTTCATGCCCATTGTGGATGATCCCTATGATTTCGGCGGAATTGCATCGGTGAATGCTATCAGCGACATTTTTGCTATGGGCGGAACACCATTAATGGCGGTGGCAATCCTTTGCTGGCCGGTAAATAAACTATCTGCCAAAATTGCTGGCCAGGTCATCGAAGGGGCCAAACAGGCCTGTGCAAGAGCTGGAATTGCGATTGCCGGCGGTCATAGTATTGACGGTCCTGAACCAATTTTCGGATTGGCCGTAACAGGAATTGCAATGAAAGACCAGATTCGCCTAAATTGCACTGCTACAGAAGGTTGCGAACTATATTTAACCAAACCGTTAGGGATTGGCATTCTATCAACTGCACAAAAACAAGGAATACTAAAGGAGGAAGACCGGCAAACTGCACGTAATCTGATGCTTACTATTAATGCTATAGGCAAGGAGCTTGGAAAACTCGATGAAGTAAAAGCAATGACTGATGTTACAGGATTCGGACTACTAGGGCATTTGGTCGAGATGTGCGAAGGGAGTGGTTTAAGTGCAGAGATTTACGCATCGCTCGTCCCCAAAATAGAGAACATTCATTTCTACATGGAAAACAAGACATTTCCCGGAGGCACCTTCCGGAATTTCGATAGTTATGGTCATAAAGTATCGCCCATGAGCGATGAGCATAAACATCTGTTTTGTGATCCTCAAACCAGCGGAGGACTTCTTGTTGCAGTCACTCCGGAAGGAAAGGAGAGTTTCCTTAAATTAGCTGGTCAATATGGTTTAGACCTGCTCTCATTTGGAAAATTAAAATCCAAAGGAGAATATATTGTGGATGTTCTTCCCTCCTAAAGAAGAATATTTTTATCGGCATAACCCTTTCGCCCTTTTATTAACTCCGGCAGCCTCCCTGTCAAGTAATAAAAGGGCCTTTCCATTATAGTTTTAATTCTCCCCACCCTTTGCGGTATTCCCTTCGAACAAACTGGTTGGCTTTCTCAAAATTGGTAATCCTCATATTGGGCCCATCCCACTTATAATTAATGTATCTGCCCGGGAAGTTAAACGATTCCATGTCGCCATATACAGGATCCTTTTTGATGACCTTCTCCTGTATATTAAAGCTTCTCAAAAGCAGATTGCCCATTAGTACGGTTTCAGTAAGTGGTCCGGCATAACCAACAAACGGGGAATCCACCTCCGCATTTCCATAACCTGCAATACAGGCGTCGACCCACTGCCACCAATGGCCATCCATGTCACCAACAATTCGGGGGTATTTTTGGGCTACCTGAATCTCCTTATTTCGGGCAAGAGGTAAAAGTACCGGGTTTCGTCCCCCCCAGCCACAGGCAGCTTTTCCCTTGGTACCAATAAACAACGTGCCACCCTCAAAATCATTCAGCCCAGGCCAGTCAGCCATAATCTCATTCATATTTCCATCCGTACCGAGCTCAAAGGGGCGTTCAGGCGTAATTCCGCCATCCATCCAGTAAAGGTTCAAATCTTTACCATTTTGTTGTTTGTATTTAAACCGGACAGAACTTGAAACCGGACCACTTTCGGGAAAAATACCCTCTTTAAAGATCCCATTGTAAACGGTACTTGCACTACAGGAGACCTCTGTGGGGTATCCAAGATTAAGTAATTTGAATGGCGGTCCCATGATATGGCACCCCATATCCCCCAGAGCCCCGGTTCCAAACTGCCACCATCCGCGCCAGTTAAACGGAACCAGATTATCGTTATAATTGGTTTGCTGAGCGGTACCCAGCCAAAGATCCCACTTAAGTTCTTTTGGTACTGCGGGGCGTGAATCGGGCCACTGTATTCCCTGAGGCCATACCGGCCGGTCTGTCCAGCAATAGACCTTCTCAATTTCACCCAGAATATCGGCTTCAATCCATTCACGCAACGTCCGCATCCCATCACAGGAGGCACCCTGGTCTCCCATCTGTGTCACAACTTTATATTTCTCAGCCGCCTGGGTAAGGATTCGTGCTTCGTAAATATCATGCGAAAGTGGTTTTTGAAGGTACAGATGTTTATCCAGTTGCATTGCGCTCAGACCAACAATTGCATGGTTATGATCCGGAATGGCCACACTGACGGCATCAAAATTCTTACCCTCTTTATCAAACATCTCACGCCAGTCATGGTAGAAAGCCGCTTTAGGAAATTGCTTTATACGAGGGGCAGCCTGCCGGTCGTCAACATCACAAAGACAAGCAATTACAGCATTTTTTTTAGGAGCATCAGCATAATGCTGAATATCATTTTCGCCTTCACCACCACAGCCGATTGCCGCAATATGAAGTTTATCGCTGGGAGGAACATGTCCCAACCCTCCAATTGTAAAACTAGGTAGAATTGTAAACGCAGCAGCCCCTGCTGCTGTACTTTTGACAAAATCCCTGCGGGAAACGTCACTTGATATTATTTTCAGCGGATCAGTTTTTTTCATCTCATAATCTGTTAAAATTCAATAAACCAGCAGCCTATTTGTTAGTTCTGTTATTCAATGGCTTAACGACTACCTCCTTAAAGAATACTACATCATTATCTCCATGGTTTTGCAAGCCAATAAATCCGGTTAACGGGCGTGGTCCTCTAAATGGTTCAAAATCAAACTTACGATCGGGAACAGGGTCACCTTCTTTGAAGTCGGTAACTTTTACATCATTCAAAACAACAATCGTTCTGGGGCCATCAAGGGTAATTTCCATTGTATTCCATTCGGGTCCCGGTTTTCCAGGCTTTGCAAGTGGCTTGGTGAGGGAATAGAGCATTCCTGTGTAGTGGTAATCATCCTCCTTTGAAAGTTCGGGCTGATTATCAATTTGAACCTCATAACCATAATGAACCGGCATCCACTCTTCGCGCGGCTCAACGGGTATTCGGATAAAAACACCTGCATTGCTGTTAGTGTCCCTCATTCTGAAGGTCACCCGAATCGTACAATTTCCGAATTTTTCGCTTGTCCAGTAAAGTAATCCCATACCTCCGTGTGACTTCAACAACCCATCTTCGACATAATGTGATCCAGGTCCAACCTGCTTCCACCCAGTCAGATCCTTGCCATTAAATAATGGTCTCCATTGGTCAACATCCACTCTGGGAACCGCTGATTTGGTCTCATTAGGATCCTTATTCTTATTTTTATTGATTTGCGCAACTAAATGATATGGAATAACTTCTGAAAATATAATTAAACAAAAAACTAAAGTTAAAAAGCGATTTTTTTTCATGATAATTGATTACAGTAAAGTTGAAATTAATGGCTATAAATCGATTCTCTTTCCTGCCCACTCAATGGCATAAAAGAGGTGTTGCTGAATTTTTTCGTTTTCGAATGAGGCATCACCATGACCAAATACAGTATAGAAGGAACGGGAGCCTTCGAATTCGTGGTACCAGATTACCGGGTGATCACCCATTTTCCAGGTATCGTCTTTGGGCAGTTTTTTAATGGTGGATTCATCCAATGTTGCCAGAACTGTCACTTTCCCTCTGGGATTTTCTTTGTAGGAATAAAATTCATCTTCAACGGTAAATGTTTTCATGCCGATAAAGGGTTTCATTGCAGGGTGGTTTGTGCTTTCAATATTGATTGTAGCCAATTGATAAGGGGGATGTGTCTTAAAAAATGCACCAACAAGGTCGCCGTACCACTTCCAGTCATACTCGCAATCGGCAGCTGCATGAATTCCTACAAACCCTTTTCCACTTCGGATAAAAGAGGTAAAAGCTTTTTCCTGGTCCTCATCAAGCACATTTAAAGTTGGATTCAGAAATACACAGACATCGAATCTGGACAAAAATCCATCTGTAAATAATGTTGGATCTTCGGTCGTGGTTACGATCCACCCTTTTTGCTGCCCCAGTGATGTAATTGCTTTTATCCCGGATGGGATTGATGTATGGCGGTAGCCAACTGTTTTGGAGAACACCAAAACACTAAGTTTTTTTTGTTCTGCACCTTTATTTTCAGATTGAGTGAAACCACTCAATGAAACTAAGAATAACAGGATAAGCATAATTCCATTTTTCATCAGTGATATTTTTAGTGAATTTATCAAATCGAAGGTATAAAAAAAAGCGATCCTTTTTCAAAGATCGCCTTTTTTATATGCTGGTAATATTGCTAATACAGAAAGCTAAGCAGAATACCGGCAGCAATAGCACTTCCAATGAGACCGGCAGAATTTGGACCAACCGCATGCATTAGCAGGTGGTTAGTTTTGTCATATCTCAATCCAACGACCTGTGAAATTCTGGCACTACCGGGAATAGCCGCCAATCCGGCACTACCGATGAGGGGATTGATTTTATTACCCTCTTTTAAAAAGATATTCATGATCTTAACAAATAATACCCCTCCTATTGTAGCAATTATAATTGAAACAATACCTAATGCAAAAATGGCTAACGTTTTAATCGTTAGAAAAGTGGCCGCTTGGGCAGATGCGCCGATCGTCAGACCAATCAAAATTGTAACAATATCAATTAAAGGTCCTTTTGCAGTTTCGGACAAACGCTTTGTTACCGTACTCTCTTTCAGAATATTACCAAAAAACAACATCCCTAATAACGGAAGGGCTGCTGGAACCAGCAGGCAAGTGAGCAACAACCCTGCAATAGGAAAGAGGATTTTCTCCCGTTT
>CAIXCY010000006.1 GCA_903918045.1 uncultured Bacteroidia bacterium | reverse complement strand
TTTAAACACTGATAGTACGGATTAAACAGATTTTCACCGATCCGAACCAAAATCAGTGGACATCAGTAACATCTGTACCATCCGTGTTCCCTTTTCTTTTTGAACACCGAAAACGCGAATCAAACAGATTTTCACCGATCCGAACCAAAATCAGTGGACATCAGTAACATCTGTACCATCCGTGTTCCTTTTTTTTAAACACTGATAGTACGGATCAAACAGATTTTCACCGATCCGAACCAAAATCAGTGGTCATCAGTAACATCTGTACCATCCGTGTTCCCTTTTCTTTTTGAACACCGAAAACGCGAATCAAACAGATTATCACCGATCCGAACCAAAATCAGTGGACATCAGTAACATCTGTACCATCCGTGTTCCCTTTTCTTTTTGAACACCGAAAACGCGAATCAAACAGATTATCACCGATCCGAACCAAAATCAGTGACCATCTGTAGCCTCTGTAACATCCGTGTTCCCTTCTCTTTTTAAACACTGATAGTACGGATTAAACAGATTTTCACCGATCCGAACCAAAATCAGTGACCATCCGCAGCATCTTCAGGATCAGAGTTTCTTTTTTTTCTATCATTGGTGAAAATCTTCCTTGAAAACCCAGGCTTTTTGCCAAAATTAAGGAGCAAACCCACTTCAATACTGGTCGCTCTTAAGTAGTTTATGAGTTGTAATAAATCATCATCTCTAAGGACTTCCCTGGTTTTGATTTCGAGTATAATACAATTGTCTACAATGATATCAGAGAAATAATCACCAACAATATAATTATCATAAAATACTTTAACCGGTTGTTGACTTTTACAATCAAAACCCATTCTCCTAAGCTCAATTAGCATAGCATTCTCGAATACTTTCTCAAGAAAACCATAACCAAGCGTACTATAAACTTTGAAGTAAGCCTGAATTATCTTCGATGTTTTACCTTCATGAAGGAATTCCATAAGCATAGTATTTATATAGAACTGTTAACGAAATTTAAACTAGCCAGACTCTTGTAATCACTTGAAAAATAATTAAAGTACTTATTCGAGTATTTAAATTTACAAAAAAGAATCTGTGATCGTTGCTACTATCTACGAAATTTTTGGTTTGTCTTTTTACCCCAATAATTTCAAATAAACCTACCCTCAGAAATTGACCTTTAAAGTTTAACTATTCAGAAACACCAACTTGTCATCCTGAGCATCAATACTAACCAAATGCCCAGCCAACACCTTTCCCGCAAGGATATCCTTTGAGAGATCATTTAGCAGGTATTTCTGCATCATCCGCTTCACAGGTCGCGCTCCGAATTGAGGATCGAAACCGGCCTCGGCAATCCAGTCGATGGCTGCTTCGGAGATTGTAGTTTCGAAGCCACCCTTTCTTAACCTTTCAGCAATCAGCGCAAACTGCAAACGGACAATATCCCTGATCTCGTTTTTGCTAAGTGGAGTGAACATGATAATCTCGTCAATCCGGTTCAGGAATTCGGGGCGGATACTCTGTTTAAGCAACTCAAAAAGCTCGCTCCTCAAATCCTCAACTATTTTGGTCCGATTCCCTTCATTCAGATGGGCAAACCGCTCACGAATAATATGTGACCCGATATTAGAGGTCATGATGATAATCGTATTCTTAAAATTAACCGTCCTCCCTTTGTTGTCTGTAAGTCTTCCATCATCCAGCACCTGAAGCAGTACATTAAAAACGTCCGGATGGGCCTTTTCGATCTCGTCAAAAAGAACCACTGAATAGGGTTTCCGTCTGACAGCCTCGGTAAGCTGCCCCCCCTCATCATACCCGACATACCCCGGAGGGGAACCGATCAGTCGGGTCACCGAGAACTTCTCCTGGTATTCCGACATATCGATACGCGTAAGCATATTCTCATCATCGAAAAGATATTCAGCCAATGCTTTTGCAAGTTCGGTCTTTCCGACACCGGTAGTGCCCAGGAAAATAAATGATCCAATCGGTCGCTTGTCATCCTGTAAACCAGCCCTTGAACGCCGTACCGCATCCGAAACTGCACCTATTGCTTCATTCTGACCTATAACGCGAAGGTGCAGCTCATCTTCAAGATGGAGCAGTTTTTCCCGCTCGCTGAGGAGCATTTTCTGGACCGGAATTCCGGTCCAGCGGGCTACCACTGCTGCTATATCCTCACTGTCAACCTCCTCTTTAATTAGCGATTTCCCAGACTGAAGTTCAATCAGTTCCTTTTGAAGATCGGCAATTTCGGCTTCCGCCTCCTTGATTTTACCATATCGGATCTCTGCCACCCTTCCATATTCACCCTGTCGTTCAGCCTGCTCAGCCTGCAGCTTGAGCTCCTCGATCATTTGCTTCTGGTTCTGAATCCCTTCAATCACCGATTTTTCGGCCTGCCAGGCTGCCCTGAACTTCGTCTGATCGGCCTTGAGATTGGCAATCTCTTCCTCTAACTTAGCCAGTTTGGAGCGGTCATTTTCGCGTTGAATCGCCGCACGTTCGATCTCGAGCTGGGTAAGTTTGCGGTTGATCTCATCGAGTTCCTCCGGGAGCGAGTCCATCTCCATCCTTAGTTTTGCGGCCGCTTCATCCATCAAGTCTATCGCCTTATCGGGAAGAAACCGCTCGGTGATATAACGTTGTGAAAGCTCTACTGCTGCGATGATCGCACTATCTTTAATTCGCACTTTATGGTGATTCTCATACCTCTCCTTCAACCCCCGAAGGATTGATATGGCATCCAAAGTTCCGGGCTCGTCAACCATGACCAGCTGGAAACGACGCTCCAGAGCCTTATCCTTCTCAAAATATTTCTGATATTCACTCAGGGTGGTGGCCCCCACTGCCCGAAGATCACCACGGGCTAATGCAGGTTTTAAAATGTTGGCAGCATCCATGGCTCCTTCGCTTTTACCTGCTCCGACAAGCGTGTGAATCTCGTCAATAAACAGAATCACATTCCCTTCAGCCTGGATCACCTCATTGATAACCGCCTTGAGCCGCTCCTCAAATTCCCCCTTATATTTTGCACCTGCAATCAAAGCCCCCATATCGAGCGAGAAAACCTGCTTGTCTTTCAGATTCTCAGGAACATCACCGCGCACAATCCGCTGAGCCAACCCTTCAACAATAGCAGTCTTACCGGTCCCGGGTTCGCCGATCAGGATTGGATTATTCTTTGTCCTCCTCGACAGGATCTGCAGCACCCGACGAATCTCTTCGTCACGCCCGATTACCGGATCCAGCTTGCCCAGCTTTGCACGTTCATTCAGGTTTACAGCATAACGGTTCAGTGAGTTGAAGGTATCTTCAGCAGTCTGACTGTTCACTTTCGACCCTTTTCTGAGCTCTTTAATCGCCTCGTCCATCTCCTTGTGGGTAATGCCACTGTCTTTCATCAGGCGGCTTACCTGATCACTCCCATCGAGTAGCCCAAGCAGCAAATGTTCGACAGAGACATACTGGTCACCCATCTTTTGGGCTATCGAGCCCGCTTTCTGAACCGCAGAATTTGAAGCTGACGAAAGATAAGATTCCCCGCCGGTAACCTTGGGGTAGCTTAAAATAAGCTTATCGATGGCCGCACTGAATATAACGAGGTTAACCCCCAATTTCTTAAGGAGAAAACCCGTAACGCTCTCGGCGTTGACCATAAGTCCCTTCAGAATGTGTCCTGTTTCAATAGCCTGCTGGTTATTTCCCTCGGCAATTTTAACTGCATGATTAATAGCCTCCTGTGCCTTAATCGTAAAGTTGTCAAAATTCATATTTATTGTTTTTAAAGTTTCTCTGGTTGAATTGTTACTGGTCCTATTTACAAATTTCCGATAACTACTCATGATCCATCAAAACATCTGCCATTACTGATAATCAGACATTTTGACCGATCACGGTAGTTTACTCATGAAAAATTGACATATTTATCAGTGAAATTTTAAAATACAGCACTTTATATCTATAAATTGACAAGTGTCTGATTATTCTCATGAAAAATACTTATAATAGTATTTGTAAGTACGTACATATTTAGTATATTTATATGTACTATGTGTTGTTATGGACACAAAATTGACTTTGAAGTTGGATAAGATCGTGATTGAAAAAGCAAAACAATATGCACAATCACATCAAAAGAGTCTGTCAGGAATTATCGAATCATATCTTGAAATCCTGACGATTCTGGAAGAGCCGGAGAATAGGAAAATCGGTTTTGAGATATCCCCGTTCGTAAAAAGTATATCCACCGGTGTTCAGATACCTGCTGATCTGGATTATAAATCCGCTTATTCAAATTACCTGACCGGGAAATATAAATGAAACCTAAACTGTTTTTCGACACCAATTTATTGCTGAATCTTTTGGGTGAAAGGACTTAATTCTAAGTTTGCCGATTTCGAGGATTCATTGCAATATTTTAGTGCTTTAAAATCAGAATGCAATCTGATCATTACCAGAAACAGTAAAGATTTGTAACTACTCAGGTCTGTTCGTTTAATTTTGGTAATCCTTCGCGGATAGCTAGAGGTAAAAAGTATAGCCGGATTGTTTACTATCTATAAATTCTACCCATAGTGGGTAATGAAAATGTTACCAGTGGGTATGGCTTTCTG
>CAIXCY010000005.1 GCA_903918045.1 uncultured Bacteroidia bacterium | reverse complement strand
TATTGCTACACGTTCAGAATTGGATGAGTTTGAGCAACAAAATATTGAAGATACTATCCATTGGGTCCTTGCACGATCATTTAAACCAATGGAAATATTAACCGAAAAATTTGCAAAAAATCTTCATAAAAGAATGACCTATTTAAAAGCTTTAAGAGAGGCAGATAAAAATAATTACGAACAACTAATATCATTCGCAAGATCTTAAACCGAAGTAAGCACAGAAAAAACATCAAAAAAGAACACCGGATCTAACCTGACCCCGCTAATTTACTATCACTTAATGCGAATAAAAGCTAAGTTTTTTTAGGCTCAATGTTGCTATCTTGCACTACGAAAACCAACTACAAGCGATGAAAAAAATCCTCAGTTTCGTATTGACGGCCCTTGTTATGGCAAATTGTGCAAAGAGTCAGGTAGCAGTCACCCCTGTAATACCGGTAGTTCCTGTGGTTCCTGTCGTTGCTGATAAAGACAGCGCCTCAACAATAAGCAATGGGATCCTGACCCTGAAGCTCGATTTGACCCGGGGCGGTGCGATCTCCTACCTCTCCAAGGCAGGATCATTGCGAAGTGTGGTCAATATTGCCGATGAAGGGAGATATATCCAGCAGTCTTATTATGCCGGAAAGAGTGTCAATCGACAGGCTGAAGGACAATCACCAGCCTGGTCACCCTGGAGCTGGAACCCCATTCAGGTTGGAGATTACAACCGCAACCGTGCTCAGATCCTGGACTTTAAAAAAACCGGCATGGAGCTCTATGTAAAATGTATCCCCATGCAGTGGGATATGAGCAATAAACCTGCCGAAGCTGAGATAGAGCAATGGACAACCCTGGTTGGTTCGGTTTTGAAAGTTCACAACAAGCTCACCTGCCATCGTACGGATAAGATTTATGGCGACAGTATCCTTAACGATCAGGAATTACCTGCGGTTTACCCAATTTCGGCGCTTAAAAACCTCTACACCTATCTTGGCTCTGCTCCGTTCACAAATGCACCGTTGGACTATCCGAAGGTTGTCAACCTATCCAGTGGATTCTGGGGGATTTACCCAACCGTATCAGAACATTGGATGGCATTTGTCGATAATAATCTATGGGGAATGGGAATTTATAATCCGAAATGTGATAAATTCCTTGCCGGCATGGCCGGATCTCCAAACGGAGAAGCGTCTGATGGTTCAACTTCCTATATTGCGCCGGTTAAACAAGCAATGCTGACGAAGAATTGTGTCTACGAATATGATTATTATGTGATTATTGGTACGCTGGCAGAGATCAGAAGTACAGTTTATAGTCTGAAATAAAAAATCCAAATTTTAATACCTATGAAAAGAACGATTGTGTCTTTATTGGCTGCCAGCCTTTATTTTGGTACCCACGCACAAGTTCAAATCAAACCGCTTCCTCAATCCGGTTACGAGCAACGTATCAAAACGTATATTTCCAATATGAGGGTGGTCGATACCCATGAACATCTTGAAGATCAGTCAGCCTGGATTTCTCCTGGTAAGCTCGATTTCATGTTACTGCTGCAACATTATGCCTACGACGATATCCGGTCGGCAGGGATGCCCAAACAAACATTCAATAAGTTACTTACCGACTCCCTGACGGTAATGGAAAAATGGAATATCCTGAAACCATACTGGGAAGCGACATCCAATACAGCTTACTGTCGTGCGGCATTGCTTACGGCGGATAAACTTTTTGGTGCCAAAGATTTAAACGAAAAAACAGTCGAAGAATTATCAGCAAAGATTAAAAAATCGTATCAGTCAGACTGGTATGATCAGGTGCTCAATAAAAAATGTGGCATCGATTATGTACTTGTTGACGAAGATAACAGTATGCTGGCAAATCCTGCCAAGTTTAAACATGTGAAACGTTTTGGGGAGTTTATATTTGCCGTTTCTGCAAAAAAAATTGCAACCATAGCCAGAGATTTGAATACTCCTATTCATTCGCTTGACGATTTCGTAACAGCTTTGGGAACAGCATTCCGTAAGGCTCTGGATCATAATAATGTAGCCGTAAAAATTGGCGTTGCCTACGAAAGAGATCTCTTTTTCGATGACGTTACGAAGGAAAAAGCTGACGAAGTCTTTCGTAAGATCATGGCTTTGCCTGGGGGAAGTGTTCTCAAATATAATGGCAGCGAGATAAAACCGTTACAGGATTATATGGTTCACAGGATATTAGATCTATGCAGAGCTACAAATACGCCGGTGCAATTTCATACCGGACTTCAGGCCGGCGATGGAAATTATATCGACAATTCCAATCCGACACACCTTACGAATCTTTTTCTGAAATACCGGGATGTGAAGTTTATCCTTTTCCACGGAGGGTATCCTTTCGGGGGTGAACTTGCTGCAGTTGCCAAAGGATTCAGAAATGTGTACATCGACATGTGCTGGCTTTATATCATCTCCCCATCCTACAGTGAGCGGTATTTACACGAATGGCTCGAAACGGTTCCTGCAAGTAAAATCATGGCCTTTGGGGGCGACTTCAGGAATGTGGAGAATATCTATGGTCATCTTTTGTTTGCCAGGCAGGTCGTGACTAAAGTGCTCACCGAAAAGGTTAGGGATGGTTATTTTAGTGAAGATGAAGCATTAAAAATTGCACAAATGATCCTTCATGACAATGCCATCCGGATTCTTAATCTTGATAAAAAATAAAAATGGGCAGATTTTTAAAAATGAGGAATTTGTATCTGATCCCGTTTGCTGCCCTGATTTTATTTTCAGGCATTCAGCTTTCAGCACAACCTTCCGGAAGGGAAAATTTTGATGCAGGATGGAAATTTCATTTGGGCGATTTGCCTGAAGCCGAAAAGTCTGGCTTTGCAGATGGCGATTGGCGGACCCTCGATCTCCCTCATGACTGGAGTATCGAGGGTAATTTCAAACCCGATAATCCGGCCACAAACGGAGGGGCATCTTTGCCTGGAGGAATCGGATGGTACCGGAAAACATTCTCAGTTTCCAATGTAAAAAGACAAAGACATTTCATAACCTTTGATGGGGTTTATATGAACAGTAAGGTTTGGCTCAATGGATATTACCTTGGGAACCGTCCAAACGGATATGCCACCTTTCAATATGAGCTGAGTCCTTACCTCGCAGAAGGTGAAAATACAATGGCAGTCAGGGTTGACAACTCGCTCCAGCCAAACTCGCGCTGGTACTCAGGTTCAGGAATATACCGGCATGTCTGGATGACGACAACCTCGCCTGTCCATGTCGGTCAATGGGGAACCACAGTGAGCACTCCTAAGATTTCGAAAAAAGAGGCCTCCGTTCAGACTTCAACGAGCATCTCCAATGAGACCAATACTTTGGTGAAGGTAAAGTTGGTTACATCAGTCATCGACAATGCAGGAAATGAAGTGGTGTGTCAGACGCAGTTAGAAAAGGTAGCTGCAAATTCAAATTTCACGTTTAAAACCAACCTCAAAGTTTCAAACCCTCAACTTTGGGATATCGAAAATCCAAATCTTTATCAGCTTGTAAGCAAAGTCATTGAGGAAGGTCAGATCAAGGATAGCTACACGACAACATTCGGAATCCGTTCAATCGCCTTTTCAGCCGACAGCGGGTTTTATATAAACGGAAAGCATACTAAAATACTGGGGGTTTGTATGCATCACGACCTTGGAAGTCTGGGAGCAGCATTTAATCTTCGCGCAGCTGAGCGACAACTTGAAATTTTGAAAGAGATGGGATGCAATGCAATCCGAACAAGTCATAATCAGCCGGCGCCGGAAGTGCTCGACCTCTGTGATAAGATGGGTTTTCTGGTCATGGACGAGGCGTTCGATTGCTGGACCAAAGGTAAAAGCCAATATGACTTTAGCATCTGGTTCAACGAATGGCACGAAAGGGAGCTATCCGACCTCGTGAAGCGCGACAGGAATCACCCTTCAATAATCCTGTGGAGCATCGGAAATGAAATCCCACAGGAGAGCGATTCGACGATTATTCCTTTGGCAAAAAAGCTCACCTCCATCATTAAAAAACTCGATAACACCCGTTTTGTGACCTGCGGTTTACATGAACTTGCCGACGATCTTGGCAAAAACAGCATCGTTCCGGCACTCGATATTATTGGAATTAACTACAGTTATAGCACCTATGACTCCAATAAGAAGCTACATCCCGATATGCGTTTTATTGCAAGCGAAACAACCTCTCAATTCAGCAGCCGGGGTGTATATCACGGACCACTTGATAAAACAGTTGGAAACTGGAGCGACTTGCAAAGCTCAGCATACGATAACGGAGGTGGGCGAACACACCAGAACTCATGGAAAATGAACCGTGACCGTCCCTTCTTTGCCGGCATGTTTGTGTGGACCGGATTCGATTACCTCGGAGAACCGGCGCCTTATCCTTATCCTGCAGTTAGTTCCTACTTTGGGATCATTGATCTGTGTGGATTCCCCAAAGACATCTACTACTTTTACCAAAGCAAATGGACGAAAAAAAACGTACTCCATATTCTTCCGCATTGGTCATGGACCCCAAAGGATACGGTGGATGTTGTAGCTTACACCAATTGTGACGAAGTTCGATTATACCTCAACGATCAATTCATTGGCACGCGAAAAATGGCAGACAACGATAACCTTTCCCTAAGCTGGAAGCGAATTCCATTTATGCCCGGCACACTGAGGGCTGAAGGATTTAAAAACGGAGTCCTTGTTGCAAAAGATGAGGTAAAGAGTGCTGGCGATGTGAGTAAGATTGAATTAACCGCTGACCGGACCACTATCGATGCAGACGGGAGGGACCTGTCGTTCATTACAGTTAAAATGAAAGATGCGAAAGGGGTGATGGTACCCAATGCAGATAATCTGATCTATTTTGATACCGAGGGTGAAGGCGAAATCGCAGGTGTCGGAAACGGAAATCCAATAAGCCTTGAGCCGAATAAAGGGAAGCAACGAAGGGCATTTAGCGGGATGTGTCTGGCAATTGTAAGGAGCTCCAATAAAAAGGGGACCATCATTCTAAAAGCATCCTCGTTAGGATTGGCAGAGGAGAAAATAACGATATTATGTCATTGATTAATACTTTGCGGTTCTCTGCGGTTAAACTTTTTCACTTTTGAAATACACCCGATATGTTTATAAAAGCTTAAAAATAAATTAATTACAATTCATGTTTAATTTCAAAATGGGAAAATCACTAATAATCATCTTCCTTTTAACCGGATTTTTAACTCCCTATGTGTCCGCACAACCTGCCGGAAGAGAAAATTTTGATACCGGCTGGAAGTTCCACCTGGGCGATATATCCGGTGCGGAAACAACAACCTTCGCTGATCAGAACTGGAGAAGCCTCGATCTGCCTCACGACTGGAGTATCGAAGGAAGCTTCGAACCCGAAAATCCGGGAAACGGTGCAGATGCAAACTTACCAGGCGGAATTGGCTGGTACAGAAAAAATTTCCTGATTTCGGATATTCAAAACAAACGCCGGTTTATTCTGTTTGATGGTGTTTACCAAAACAGTACAGTTTGGATCAACGGCCATAAACTGGGCAACCGCCCGATGGGATATTCCACTTTCCAATATGACCTAACCCCTTTTCTGACTGAAGGTGAAAATTTAATCGCAGTTAAGGTAGATAACTCGTTACAGCCCAATACCCGCTGGTATTCAGGATCCGGGATCTACCGGCATGTCTGGATTACGACCACTTCACCGGTCCATGTGAGTCAGTGGGGAACTTATGTGACGACACCAAAAGTATCGCCAAAAGAAGCACTGGTTCAGGTAGAAACAAGCATCACCAACGAAAAGAGGGAAAAAACAACGATCCGAATTGTTTCCTCTGTTTTGGATGGGAACGGCAAAAAAATTGCGAGCCAGGTTCAAACTGCAAAAATTGAACCGAATTCACAGCTAAAGATAAACTCACAAATAAAAGTAAACGCTCCTCAACTATGGAGCATTGAACATCCTGATTTATATCGCCTTGCATCTGAAATTTATGAAGGTAAAGAACTCAGGGATACTTATTACACAACATTCGGTATCCGTACGATTGCCTTCAGATCCGACAGTGGTTTCTTTCTGAACGGGAAGTGTGTGAAGGTTTTAGGGGTTTGCCAGCATCACGACTTAGGTTGTCTGGGGACAGCATTAAACACCCGTGCCCTCGAACGTCAGCTTGAGATTCTTAAAAGCATGGGCTGCAATGCGATCCGTACGAGTCATAATCCACCTTCACCCGACCTGCTCGATCTGTGTGACAAGATGGGTTTTGTGGTTATGGATGAGGCTTTCGATGTCTGGTATCTCGAGAAGATGAAATACGATTACCATATCTACTTCAAGGAGTGGCATGAACGTGACTTATCGGATATGGTAATTCGGGACCGTAATCACCCCTCCATTTTCCTATGGAGTATCGGAAATGAAATTCCTGAAAAAAACCATACCAAATACGGTGGTGCTGCAATTGCCAGAGAGCTCGACGGAATCATTAAAAGATACGACAAAAGCCGTTTTACAACCTGCGCGTTTGCAGGTGTCTGGCGTGCTGACACCACCTTTATGTCTGATAAAGTCGATGTTATCGGCATTAATTATACTGTCGAAAGGTATCCCGAAGAGAAGGCCAAACATCCGAACGGTTTTTTTATTGCCAGTGAGACAGCTTCTTCATTAAGTGACCGGGGCATTTATCATTTCCCCGCAGATTCGGCAATGGGGCCTACACCAGATATGCATTGCTCTTCATTCGATAATCGCGGTACTTACTACGACCGTCCTGCAACCATGATTACCCAAACCACCTGGAGGGCAGTCAAGGAAACACCTTATGTTGCGGGTATGTTTGTCTGGTCAGGTTTTGATTATTACGGTGAGCCGATCTATCCATACCCCTGCATCTCCTCCAGTTTTGGCGTTATAGACCTCTGCGGATTTCCTAAGGATGTTTTCTACTTTTATAAAAGCCAATGGACGACTGAACCGGTGCTTCATTTGCTTCCTCACTGGAACTGGAAAAGCGGACAAATGATCGATGTGATTGCCTATACCAACTGTGATGAGGTAAAGCTTTACTTAAATGATAAGCTCATTGGTCAGCAGGCATTTGCAGGCACTAAATTTCAATATAAAACCAATCAGTGGGATACGCCGATCGATCTGGGTGAAGGACAAAAATTATCACTCGACTGGAAAGTTCCATTTACACCGGGCACCCTTCGTGCGGAAGGTTATAAAAACGGCAAACTAATCCTTACTGATATTGTTAAAACGGCAGGTGATCCTTCGAAAATCGAACTCACTGCCGATCGCTCAACCATTCATTCGGATGGTCTGGATCTCTCATACATTACGATTAAAATTAAAGACAATAAAGGAACCCTCGTTCCCAATGCCGATAATCTTGTTCATTTCGAGATTGAGGGTGAAGGTGAAATTGTTGGGGTTGCAAACGGGAATCCGATCTGCCTTGAATCTGCAAAAGGGAAAGAGCGAAGTGCCTTCAGTGGGATGTGCCAGGTCGTTATCCGCAGCACACATAAACAAGGAAAAATCATTTTGAAAGCTTCTTCTTTGGGATTTCCGGATGAAAAAATAGAAATTACAAGTAAGTTGGATTAACAATCCGGAAAGAAACCCGAAGGGCTGACATGATTATAGAATGAATCAATCAAAAGGCAAAGAACCCGCGAAGTGGTGACCTAAGTAATCGCAAAGATATAACATCACATTTTACAAAAAAACAATATAAATTCAAAATATACATTTCCAATTGCTTTCAAAACCCAAAATACAAGGAATGAAAACTACCCTATTAACCCTGCTATTTCTATCCTGTTTCCTAACCCCACGGCTATTTGCCCAACCCGCAGGTCGTGAGAATTTCGATGCCGGCTGGAAATTCCATCTGGGAGACATCCCTCATGCTGAAGTGTCAAATTTCAATGACCAGAAATGGCGCAACCTGAACCTTCCGCACGACTGGAGTATTGAAGGGAGCTTTCGTCCGGATAATCCCTCAGGACATCAGGGTGGTTTATTACCAGGTGGCATTGGCTGGTATCGGAAAAAATTCATTCTGGACAACGTAACTGATATAAAAGAGTTCATCGTTCTTGATGGCGCCTATAAAAACAGTACGGTCTACATCAACGGACACCCACTTGGAACCAGACCTTACGGCTATGCCACGTTTCAGTATGATATGACCCCCTTCATTCAGGAAGGAGAGAATGTGGTCGCAGTCAAGGTAGACAACTCCAAACAGCCAGATTCGCGCTGGTACACGGGTGCAGGAATCTACCGGCATGTGTGGCTGGTTACCACTTCACCGGTTTATGTAAGCCAATGGGGAACTTTTGTTACAACACCCAAAATCACAAGCCGCGAAGCGACGGTGGATATTGCAACAACAATTGCAAACGACACTAAAGAGCTTGTGAATCTCAGGATCGTATCCTCAATAGTTGATAATACCGGAAAAGAAGTTGCCGTCCAGACTCAATCGGGAAAAGCTATACCCGACTCTAAACTTGTTCTAAACACAACATTAAAGGTTACCTCTCCTAATTTGTGGGATGTGGAGAACCCAAATCGGTATAAACTGGTCACCTCCATTTATCAGGGCAAAATATTAAAAGATAGGTATAATACAAATTTTGGAATACGTACACTGGCTTTCCGAGCCGACAGCGGATTCTTTTTGAATGGGAAGAACACTAAGATCTTAGGCGTATGTAATCACCATGACCTTGGAAGTCTGGGTTCAGCCCTCAATGACAGAGCGTTGCAGCGGCAACTCGAACTCCTGAAAACAATGGGCTGCAATGCGATCCGCTGCAGTCATAACCTGATGGCACCCGAGCTTTTGGAATTGTGTGACAAAATGGGGTTTCTGGTTATGGACGAGACGTTCGACTGTTGGTACATCGGCAAGGATGCAGCCCCATTCGGGTTTCAGAATTATTTTAAGGATTGGCATGAACGGGAGATCACCGACATGGTGCTTCGCGACAGGAATCATCCATCTGTAATACTCTGGAGTATCGGAAATGAGATCAAAGAACAATGGTTTCCAGGAAGCACCACAGGAGGCGACATTGCAAGAGAGCTCGTTGGGCTGATCAAAAAATACGATAAAACCCGCTTCACAACCTCTGCCTTCAACTTTTCGAGGGAGGCTGAAAAGAAAGGGATGACCGCTGCCGTAGATGTCGTTGGATTTAACTACACCATTGACGCGTATGATGAATTTAAGAAAAACCACCCCGACTGGCTCTACATCGCGAGTGAGACAACCTCACAATTTGACAGCCGCGGCGTTTACCATTTCACCCTCGACTCGCTGACAAAAACGTTCAAGGATTGTCAGACCTCGGCTTTTGATGATGCCGGCGGAGGAACAACCCACGAAGAGGCGTGGCAGGCAGTAAAGGAACGACCATCTATGTCGGGGATGTTTATCTGGACCGGGTTCGACTATATGGGAGAACCTGCGCCATACGAAAAACAGGCTGTAAGCAGCTATTTCGGCATCTTTGATCTATGTGGTTTTCCTAAAGATGCGTTCTATTTTTATAAAAGTCAGTGGACAAAGGAACCAATGGTACATCTGCTCCCCCATTGGAACTGGAAGGCAGGAGAGCCAATTGATGTTGTAGCCTATACCAATTGTGATGAGGTGAGGCTTTACCTTAATGACAAACCATTGGAAGACAGAAATTTTTCAAGCACTAAAAAACTATCCCTGCGCTGGAAAGTCCCCTTTACGAAAGGCATCCTTAGGGCCGAAGGTTATATTAACGGCAAACTTGTGGCTAAAGATGTGGTTAAAACAGCCGCAGATCCCGTAAAAATGGAGCTTTCGGCAGACAGATCTGCCATTCACGCTGACGGTACAGATCTCTCTTATATCACAGTAAAAATAACAGATGAACTCGGAACATTGGTTCCCGAAGCTGATAACCTTGTCCACTTTGAGATCGAGGGTGAGGGTAAAATCGTGGGAGTTGGAAATGGGAATGCGATGAGCCTGGAACCTGCCAAAGGGCATGAGCGGAGGGCTTTCAGCGGAATGTGCCAGGCGATTATTCAGAGCTCAGGCAAAAAAGGAAACGTCACTTTAAAAGCGACTTCGTTGGGACTGGCAGATGAGAAAATCACATTATCGTGCCAGTAAAGAGCTCCCCCTTGTTTGCAACGAGGGAAAAATGGAATGTCGTTTGTAACGACAAATAGCAATTGAGAATTCCGGATATAGCCTTGACTAAAACTATTAAAACTTATGAAAAGCATAATCATCTTATTCTGCCTCATTGTCCTCTGCAATTCTCCGAACGTCAATGCGCAAACTTCGGCATTGGAAAAGGACCTTGTCAAGGCTGACAAATACTGGAAAACCAACCATCTGTTACAGGCTATCGACCAGTACAAATTGGTTATTGCCAAAGACACAATCTCTGAAGCGTGGCAATCGTTGATTTATCTGCGTCTTGCCAAAGCGCAGTTTGAGGCAAAACAGATTAAAAATTGCAGGGCAACGTTAATCAAGGCAAAGTCACTACCCGTTCTTCCGGACCACCACCGCCTTATTATTGAAGAACTCGAACAAAAACTCAATGGTTTAAATCCGAAAGGCCATACCATCATCCCTGCCGGCACAAAACCTGTCGCTTCAATTTTTGTATCAACAGTTCCTAAAATCAGAGATAAAAAGGATTCAAAAAAGATCGTCTATTCAACGCTGAAGCAGGCGCTTGATGCTGTTCCTCCGATCCTGAAGAAGGGAGATCTTCCCGCCGGAACCATCCAGATAATTCTTGAAGATGATTCGATTAACCTGTCCGAGCCTATCCGCTTCAATGCAGAAAATTCAGGAACAAAAGAGCACCCATTGGTGATTAGATCCTCTTCGACCGATAAACATATTATCCTCAATGGCGGTCAGGTTCTGAATAACTGGCAGCGGGAGACAAATGCAGAGACTGTTGCACGTCTTCCGGAAAGTTCAAAATTAAAAGTGTGGGTGGCCGATTTCAAGTCAAATAACATCGACGGGATCGACAGCCTGGTCTTTGGAGGGTTTTCAAGCAAACGCTCAGCCGGTGGTGCTGCGACATTCATCACGTTTCCGATCCCTGAATTATTCAACGATAGTCAGCCTCAACTTTTGTCCCGGTGGCCAAATGACCGGGATACCACCATTGCGTTGAAGGATTTCAAGAGTGAGCGGCCACGGAGTTGGGCAAAAGATCGGGATGTCTGGCTGCATGGATATTGGCTCTACTCCTGGGCTGATGCCTATGAGAAAATGAAGGGGATCTCACCTGCCGATTCGACCATAGAACTTCAACCTCCAACGAATAACTACGGCTTTGGCAAGAGCAAATGGCATGTTGTAAATGCCCTTTCAGAGCTTGATAATCCGGGAGAATGGTGCATCTCAGTCACAGAAGGAAAGATCTGGTACCTTCCTCTGACCGATATGCAGCCATCAAAAATGATCTTAAGCCTGAGAGGTCCTGCTTTACTTGCCGAAAATTGCAACTATCTATGCATCAAAGGACTTGATTTCCAGTATATCCGTGGCGACGGGATGATTTTTACGAATTGCAGTCATCTCACTGTAGCAAATTGCTCTGTTTCCAATACTTCAGGTCTCGGTTTAAAAATAGCCGGAGGTAATAACCACCTGGTTCATTCATGCACCATCGAAAGTATGGGACGTGGCGGAATCGATATCAGCTCCGGCGACAAACTCAAGCTTGTTAGTTCTCACAGCATCATCGAAAACTGTAAAATCAGCAATCTTTCGAGAATTGACCGAACCTATACTCCGGCTATCGTACTTGAGGGCGACGGAATACAGGTGCGCCACTGTCTCTTTGCCAATATTCCCAGCAGTGGGATCCGCCTCGAAGGGAATGACATGCTCGTTGAACTCAATGAATTTACCAAATGCGTTATCGAATCGGATGACCAGGGCGCTATCGATGTCTGGGGAAATCCTTTGCTACGCGGAAATATTATTCGGTGGAACTTCTTTCACGATATTGGTATCCCGAATCTGCACATGGCAGCAGGGGTCAGGCTTGATGACGCCATAAGCGGGTTCAGTATCTACGAAAACCTCTTCCTGCGCTCCTCAAATAATCACTTCGGCGGGATTCAGATTCACGGCGGAAAGGATAACTTCATCGAGGGAAATATCTTTGCCGATTGCCATGCGGCAATCAGCCAGTCTGCCTGGGGTGATAAGCGGTGGCAGGAGGCCATAAACAGTCCTGAACACCCGATGTATAAAGCGATCCACACAACCGACTGGCAGAGTAAATTCTGGCAAAACAGGTATCCTGCAATAAAAAATCTGCTTACCAATCCAGACATCAATTTTGCATCGGACAATCTGGTGATTAATGCGGAGACCTTCATCCTGCGAAAATCCAGGCAGTTTGAGGTTATAAATAATGAGCTGATTAAGGCGGAAGAACATCCTGCTATTCCGGCTGATTACAAAGGTTATCTTGTTCCTTGGCATACTATTCCGTTTGAAAAGATCGGGCCATATAAATGATTAAAAACAATTTACATTTGAACCCACGTGCCGTCAGGTACGAAATATGAATGATCAACATTTGTAATAAATCCTAACGATGAAAATTACCGCATTACTCCTCACATTTACCTATATTTCACTATTTGCTGCCGCTGAGCAAAAACCTGAACTCTCCTTTCCAAAACCTGTTGTTACCTCCGTAAAAGACGACCTGAACTGGTACGATCTTCAAAAACAACAATCTCTGATATTGCAAGGTGTTGGCTGGAACGAAGAGTTAAAAGGGACCTATGGGCGTCTCCCGCTGCGCGCGAAGGAGAAGGTTCGTAAGGATGTGTGGGGACTCTCCGAAAATTGTGCCGGAATAACGGTTCGCTTCAGATCAAATGCCTCTGAGATCAAAGTCGCATACCAGGTTTCAGGAGGCATTTCTTTTCCGCATATGACCTCAACGGGTGTGAGTGGTCTTGATCTCTATACCACAGATGAGCACGGGAAAGCAGTATGGAGTGCAGGAGGATATTCCTTTGGAGACACGATAAAATACAAATTCAGCAATCTCGATTCCTATCCGGCGGGATCTCAGGGAAGGGAATACCAGCTGTTTCTGCCACTCTATAACCATGTGAAATGGATGGAGATCGGGGTACCAAAGGTAGCAGAACTTTCGTGGGTAATGCCATCGGTTGAAAAACCAATCGTTGTTTATGGTACCTCTATCGCTCAGGGTGGATGTGCTTCGCGTCCCGGAATGGCCTGGACCGGAATGCTGAACCGCGAGCTCCCCTATCCCCTTATCAACCTTGGATTTTCCGGAAACGGAATGCTCGAAAAAGAGGTGCTGAATTTCATTAATGAGATCGATGCAACACTTTTTATCCTGGATTGCTTACCTAACCTTGTTTCACGACCCTCTCCCGAAATTGAAAAAGCTACCATTGAAGCCGTTCGACAGATCCGGACGCTTCACCAGGCTCCAATCCTGATCGTTGATCATGTGGGATATACCGACGGAATGGTCAATAAAAAGAAATATGACGATTATATCAGGGCCAATATTGCCTCAAAAAAGGCATTCGAACAACTTCAGAAAGAGGGTGTTCGAAATATTTTCTACCTTACCTGCGAAGAGATCAATATGCCTATGGATGGGATGGTTGACGGTATTCATCCTACAGATTACGGTATGCGGGCCTATGCCGATGCGTATGAAAAAATAATCCGGAAAATTTTACAATAATGTTGTAGAGACGTTGCATGCAGCGTCTCTACAAATCCCCCAAACCAAATTAAATTGTAACAATGGAAAATCAATTTATAAAACCCACCCGATTAATGTCGTTGGATGCCCTTCGCGGGTTCGATATGCTGTGGATCATCGGGGGCAGTCATGTCATTGAGGATCTTGCAAAGGCGAGCAATCTCCCGTTTTTCAATACCCTGGCGATACAGATGGAGCACCAGCAGTGGGAAGGGTTTCATTTTTACGATCTGATCATGCCGCTGTTTCTGTTTATGGTGGGCATGTCAATCCCTTTTTCGCTGAGCAAACGACTTGCATCGGGGGAATCAACAAAAAATATTTACCTCCATTCAGCAAAACGGGCTGGGATATTATTCATCTTAGGTATGATCTCACAATGCAATTTGCTCACCTTTGATCTTTCAAAGATGTTTATTATTCACGATACGCTGCAGTCGATTGCGATTGGCTATCTCTTTAGCGTGATCATCTATAGCCGGTTAAACCTTAAATATCAACTTGGAATAACTGCCGCATTGTTAATTACCTATTGGGCCATTTTACAATTTATTGCTGTTCCGGGTCATGAAGCGGGGATACTGACCAGAGAATCGAACATCGCAAAATATGTCGAGCAACTGGTCTTCGGTCGTTTCGATGACGCACCGGCACCCTACACCTGGTTCCTGGGATCGCTGGGTTTTGTCGCAACGGTGATGAGCGGCGTTTTTGCAAGCACAATCCTGCGCGCTCAAACACTTAAATTTCGGTGGTTGACTTGCGAAAATCCGATGATCCGTAAAACGGTTACCTTATTCGTCACCGGGCTGGCGCTGATTATCACCGGACAAGTGCTAAGCATCTGGTTTCCGATCATTAAACCAATCTGGAACCCCACCTTTGTGCTGTTTTCTTCGGGTCTTAGCTTCATGCTGATGGCTGCATTTTATTTTATCATCGATGTGAAAGGTTACCAGCGGTGGGCCTTCTGGCTTAAGGTGATCGGCATGAACAGCATTGCGATTTATATGGGGGTTCATTTTATCGATTTTGCAGCCATTTCGCATAAAATCTTCTTTGGTCTCGAACAATTTATGGGCAATTATTATTTGTCGTTTAAGTCGGTCGGAAGGTTAGGTATAGAGTACGTAATTCTGTACTATATGTATAAAAAAGGGACATTTCTTAAGGTTTAAAAGTTTCAGGGTAGTGAGAGGGTGACATTTTATGTCCTGAAAAGACACTCTTCCGCTCCAATCCGATCTCTATTTTACCTCCTCATTCCTGATCTTTCGGTCTGAGGCAGTAATGCGGCCATGATCATGTCCCTGTTCTAAACTCTTATAACAAGTAAATAGACATTGCCAGGCATTCTGCAATATACCGGTTTTTAGGAAATCGTTTTTGCCAGTTCGACAAGCTATTCATTTTTTCCTTTGCCATAAAATCCCTGACCGGTCAATGGGAAGAACCCCACACAGGACAAAAGAGATCTACCTCCCTACTTGCCTGATTTTAAATTTGCATAACAAAATTGAAATTAATATGTTTTTGTTAATATAAAATGGATAATGAATAAAATTCCACGTGTTTAGTTTTGCTTTCTATTGTATTATTGCACTAACTGTCAGTCTTTGACCTAAAAAAACAATTATGAAACGATTTGGATTTATTCTGGGAGCTATCCTGCTAATATTAATTGTGATTCTTCTCATGGTCACCACATCGGTGGATAGCACTCCCTATTTTAAAAGAGATTATTACAGAAGAACTCAGGTACGAGTCGATAGTTTAAAGCGTGATTGCAAAAGCGATTATGACTCTTTGAGTGCAGGGTTTGCGAAAATAAGCATTACTCCAGGATTAAATAATTTTGAGGATCAATATCTTGAAGGAAAATTCAAAGAGGTTCCCCTGGCCGGTTTTGGCGCACGAAAAGGGAAAGGAGCAACGGGGGTTCATGACAGCATCTTTGTAAAGGCGGCCGCCTTGAAAGTAAATAATCAGGTTGTGGTTATTGTTGGTGCCGACTTATTGATCATGCCGCCAAATATAATCGATGAGGTGACAATACTACTAGCTCAAAAAGGGATTAAACGGTCGCAGGTTTTTTACTCGGCATCTCATAGCCACTCAAGTGTGGGTGGATGGGGACCTGGATTTATCGGGGAACAGTTTGCAGGTAAAGAGAATAAAAATATCTCCAAATGGCTTGTTATTCAAATTTCAAAGGCTGTAATAACAGCAATTGCAGATCTGCGTCCTGCCAGCATTGGGACCGGTAGCTTTGATGCCTCCACCTATACCAGAAACCGGCTGATCGGTGAATCAGGGACAAAAAACAGTGATTTCAGTTACATTTCAATTGAGCAGCATGGCGGCAGAAAGGCTATAGTCGGCTCATTCTCTGCACATGCTACAACTCTTGGAGATGAGAACATGGAGTTTAGCGCCGATTATCCGGGCTATTGGGAGCGTAAAATTGAGAACAAAGTTGCTGATATCGCTATCTTTTGTGCCGGATCCGTAGGGAGTCAGAGCCCTTCAGGAGAAGGAAAAGGATTCGATAAACCAAAATTAATCGGGGAATCGTTGGCCGACAGTCTGCTGGTTTATCTGCCCAAGACGGTATTGCAGGATAAGATAACCTTATCATCACTGACGTTAAAGATAGCCTTACCCACCTATAACATCCGATTAACGACAAGGCTAAACCTTATCTCAAGGATTAGTGAAAAACTGATGCCAATTCCTCAGAATGTCTACCTCCAAACGGTACGAATCGGAAACCTGATCTGGATAACTACACCCAGTGATTTTAGTGGAGAGTACGCACTTCAGATAAAAAACAGCTTGGCTGTAAAGGGTTTTAGCGCCAATGTTTCTAGCTTTAACGGCAGTTACGTAGGCTATATTATCCCAGGGCGCTATTTCTATCTCGATGCCTACGAACCCAAGATTATGGGTTGGTTCGGACCTAATATGGGAGAATATACAGTAGAGCTTATCCGCCACCTAACCGATATTGTTACAAAAAATTAAAATTGAGAATATCCCCTATACATGTTAAAAAAGATAATTAAACGGCTTCTTTTACTGCTATCCGGATTCCTCGTTCTTTTATTATTGATAACATTTACTCCAGGCATCTGGCATTATTGGGTTACTTATCCCAGCTATGACCGCGAGGTAAGAGATCTTCAAAAATTTCGACGTGAGGTTCTTTCACAAACCAAACTAAATACATACAGAGGAGTCCTTCATGTTCATAGTTATTTATCGCATGATAGCAGAGGGACATTGGATGATATCATTCCGGCAGCAAAAAAAGACGGGATCGATTTCATCTTTCTTACCGACCATCCTCATGGCGATATAGATACCTTGCCCAAGGGATATCGCGGCATGCACGACGGGGTTCTGATCGAACCGGGAACTGAAAAACAGGGATTCGATTGCTGGCCTCTTCAACCGGCTATAATCGACTGGAAGGCAGACAAAGATAGTGTTGCCCGGAATATTGTTTCGAAGGGGGGAATTATCTTTTATGCTCATACTGAAGAACCTCACAACTGGGCCAACCCATTTTACCAGGGTATGGAGATCTATAATTTCCATACGGATACAAGGGATCAGTCGCCTGTCCCTATCCTTTTCAACATCATCATCAACGGGAACAGATACAGGCATTGGGCGCTGCGTGAGTTTTTTAACGAGCAGACCACCATTCTGTCCCGCTGGGATTCATTGAATAAGATCAGGAAAATAGTTGGGTTTTCGGCTGTTGATTCGCATGAGAATCAGAATATCCGGGCCAGATATTTACAGGATGGGAGGATTCTGTGGGTGGGAAACAACAACCACGTACTCGATACCATGGAGGTGAAATTCTGGAACAAATGGCTTTTTGAAAAACCAGACAAAAGCGGCTGGGTATTCAAATTTCTGATTGATACTTATGAAACCGGCTTTAATTACATCACAAATTATGTTGTTGCAGATTCACTGACCACACATTCACTGGCAGATAACCTGAAAAAGGGGCATCTTTTTACCGCCTTTAAAACGCTGGCTGACGCAAAAGGATTTCAATATTTTGGGTTGAACAGGAACGACAGTGTTTGCGCTATTCTTGGGGACTCCGTCCGGATTGATCAGGTAAAAATGCTCCGTGCAGAATCACCATTGCCCGGACAATTCCGGTTGATTCATGATGGCAAGACAATTGCGGTTTCCTCTGAGAATTGCTATCAGATTTCATCGAATAAGGTACTTGAAAAAGGGGCCTACCGCATCGAAATACATCTTAAATTGCAAGGTAAACTTATCCCCTGGCTCTATTCAAACCCGATTTACATTTATTAATAACTACAATTTTTAAAACATTCCATTATGAAGATGAAAATTACAACATTAGTATTCATACTCTTATGTTGCTTGTCAAATGTCAATGCACAAAGCTTTAAGGCGGGAGCTGCCATGAGAAATATTACACCCAAAGAGTTAATTCCTATATCGGGTGGAATGGGAACTCCTGAAATGCCGATAGGTATAAAAGGGGAGCTCACCGTTCGTGCTTTTGTCCTTGAAAAAGGGGCAACCCGATTTGCGATCGTCAGTGTCGATAATATCGGATGGCCAGCCTACCTGGGTGACCGTTCCCGAAAACTGATCAAGGGTATTGCACCCGAAAATGTCCTTATTGGAGCTACTCATGCACACAGCTGTCCCGATGCATACGGTTTTACAGATGAAAAAGGGAATACCGGAGCCGACTTAAAATACCTGGATATGTGTGTGAAAAAAATTGCAGAAGCGGTCGATGAAGCTGTTTCAAAACTGGAACCTGCATCACTTCGGACTGCAGTAGGTGAGGCAAAAGGTAAGATTGCGTATAACTATTATGCAGATAAACTATACGATCCGCGTTGCGGAATTATTCAGGCTATCGCCACTTCGGGAAAGAATAGTGGAAAGCCGATTGCAACACTTGTCAATTATGCCATTCATCCTGAGATTCTTGGGACCGGGGGCAAATTAATCAGCCCCGATTTATGCGGACCGCTTTACGACCGGATTGAATCGAAGGTAGGAGGGATGGCAATCTTCATGAACAGCGCACAAGGGGGAATGGTTACTGCCGATACCCGACGTGAAAATGGCAAGGAGGCCAACGACTGGAATGAGTGTATTCGCATTGGCAATTTACTGGCAGACGAGGCCTTACGGATTATCGACCCCGCTGAAGTACAGCAAAATCCCGAAATTTATTGCGCCTCAAAAGTGATTACCTTTCCAATTGATTCCGAAAAATTGCGTTACGTATTTCAGCATTCACCGCTCGCGGCAGAGGCACGGACAAGGAATAGCGATTTCTCCAAAGTCTCAACAAGGCTAAACCTTTTGAATATTGGTAAGGCACAGGTTGTGACAGTCCCGGGTGAAGCGCTCCCAAACATTGGGTTTTACGTGAAAAGAAAAATGAACAGCACCCAGCCATTTCTTTTTGGCCTGACTAATGACGCATTCGGTTATATGCTTACGAAAGAGGATTTTGGCGGTTTCGAACGTTATAACTACATCTCTCATACATCGCTCGGCGAAATGACAGGTTGTATATACGAAGAGGAGGCGATAAGGTTTATCAATGAAAGTCCCGCACCGACGAAATAATAGTTAAATCAGCTTTGTCATTATGAATCACTTCATATTTAGTTTATTATCACTTTTTTTCCTGCTGGGACCAGGATTTAAAAGCTTTGCGGAGGCTCAAACCGACAGCCCGGTTACCCATGTTAACCCGTTCCTTGGGACTGACTTTTTTGGCCATACTTTTCCCGGGGTGTCGCGCCCTTATGCCATGGTTCACCTTAGTCCGGATATGAATACCCAGGGATGGACCTATTGTGCCGGATATATCTATTCCGACAATACAATTATGGGTTTCAGTCACACGCACTGGAGCGGTGTTGGAATGGTCAATGGCGGAGAGGTGCTCCTGATGCCAACTGTCGGATATAAACTAAAAACAATTCCCGGATCTCCGGAACATCCTGAGGAGGGGTATCGTTCCCATTTTGACCACTCCAGTGAGTCGGCCTCTCCGGGATACTATTCGGTATTGCTGAAGGATTGTAATGTGAGAGTTGAGTTAACCTCAACGCAAAGGGCCGGATTTCATCGTTATACCTTCCCAAAGTCGGAAAGTGCACGGGTTATCCTGGATCTGGGTCATCAGATCGGAAATAATACCTCCGAAGAGTTATCCGATTTGAAAATAATCAACAATAACCGCATCGAAGGGTCAAAGAGTACGAGTCTGGGAAACGTCTATTTCGTAGCCGAATTCAGCCGCCCCTTTACCTATTATGGAACCTTTGATAACGACCTGAAAACCCCTGAGTCAGGAGGGAGCCTCTGGCCCTACAAAAACGGAGAGGCCGGAAGGAACATCGGGGCTTTTGTATCCTATAAAACAAATGAGAATGAACAGATTCTGATCAAGGTCGGGATATCTTATACCAGTGTTGAAGGGGCACGGAAAAATCTTAAAACTGAGATTCCTCACTGGGATTTCGACCGAATCAGAAATGAGGGACGTGAAATATGGGAGAAGGAGTTGTCCAGAATAAAAATTGACGGGGCTACCGATGATCAGAAAGAGATCTTTTATTCAGCATTGTACCACTCCTTTCTGGCTCAGTATATTTCGCAGGATGTGGATGGAAAATACAGAGGGGCTGACAAGAAAGTTCATGAGACAAAGGGATACGATATGTACGGATCGTTCTCCTGCTGGGATACCTACCGCTCTCAGCACCCCCTTCTGACTCTAACAGCCCCAGAGCATGTGAACGATTTTATTAAGTCAATAGCCGCGGCAACCAGGGATTATGGCTGGCTTCCGGCACAGCATTTTCTCAATCTTTTTGGCGAAGCGATGGTTGGCGACCACCTGATTCCGATCATTGTGGATGCCTATGTAAAAGGATTTCGTGATTTTGATGTGAATTTCCTGTATGAAGCAATGCGCAAAAAGGCGCTGGAGGAGCCCAAATTGCCTGTTCCCCACTATGCAGGAAGATCAGGACTCAAATATTATATGGAACTTGGGTATACCCCCGTCGATAAAGTTACTGAGTCGGTGCCCAATACGATGGAACTGGCTTATGACGACTGGTGTATCGCTCAGCTCGCCAAAGAACTGGGAAAAACTAAAGATTATGAGCTGTTTATGAAAAGGGCCCATAACTATCAAAACCTATGGGAGCCTGTATCTAAATTTATGCGCCCCAAAATGACTGACGGTTCCTGGCTTGAGCCGCTTAATGGTCGCGAACAGGAGATTGCCAGAGCGGGTGACCACACTTATTATAAATATTTTGATCCCCTCCTCGTCGGTAAACGTCCGAATCGTCATTACACCGAATCGAATGCCTGGCAATACATCTGGTCAGTTCAGCATGATGTGAAAGGGTTGATAAACCTGTTTGGCGGAAATAAACAGTTTGTTGCAAAATTGGACACTTTCTTTGAGATGAGCCCCAATATCACTCCTCCAAAATATGTGGGTGTTGTTGGAACGATCGGGCAATACGTGCATGGAAACCAGCCATCTCACCATGTCGCTTACCTTTACGATTTTGCGGGTGAGCCATGGAAGACACAGCAAAGGGCACGAGAGGTCACTGAAGAACTTTATCGCAGCGGTCCCGGCGGCATATGTGGAAACGAAGATATGGGTTCACTCTCATCATGGTATGTGTTAAGTTCTATGGGCATTTATGCAGTAACTCCCGGAGCTCCCTTTTATGCGATCGGCAGCCCGCTGTTTGGACATGCTGTAATTGATCTTGGCAATGGGAAGACCTTTACAATTGAAGCCAATAACAACTCACATGAAAACAAATATATCCAGTCGGCTACGCTGAACGGAAAACCATTGAATAAAACCTGGCTTTCGCAGAAGGAGATAACAGACGGTGGAATCATAAGTTTCGAAATGGGACCCGAGCCTAACAGGAAATGGGGTTCCCGGCCGGAAGATGCACCACCATCGATGAGTAAATAGTGAAACATTAAAATAAGCGATTGTGAAGTTACCCATACTGACATTTTTGTCCCTTTCTCTTATTTTGGGGATTGGGTCCCAATCCTTCCTATATGCTCAGTCTGAAAACCCAGTCGATCATGTAAATCCATTCCTCGGCACTCAGTTCTTCGGCCATATGTTTCCCGGACCGGCACTTCCATTTGCAATGGTGCATTTGAGTCCCGACCTGGATACCGAGGGGTGGGATTTCTGTTCGGGGTATAATTACAACGGAAACTCCATTATGGGCTTCAGTCATACCCATTGGAGCGGAGTTGGGATGAGTAATGGTGGTGAAATCTTGCTGATGCCTGCAGTTGGAGATAAGCTGAAGACCATACCCGGGTCTGCCGACCAACCAGGCCAGGGGTACCGGTCCAGGTTCAGTCATGCCGATGAGGTTGCCACACCCGGTTACTATGCTGTATTGTTGCAGGACTACAATGTAAAAGTTGAGTTAACCACCACCCAAAGAGCAGGTTTTCATCGATATACGTTTCCAAAAGGGATTAATTCACGGATTATCCTGGATCTGGGACATCAGATTTCTGATAGTTCTGCTACCGATTTTGCCGAGTTAAAGATCCTGAATAACAACAGGATCGAAGGATCTAAAAGTGCGGGTTTGGGAAAAATCTATTTTGTCGCCAAATTTAGCAAGCCTTTTGTCTATTATGGTACATTCGATAATGATATAAAAACTCCGGAATCGGGTGGCAGTATCTGGCCCTACAAAAACGGCGAATCGGGGAGAAGCATCGGCGCATTTGTTACCTACAAAACGGATGACCATGAGCAAATATTGGTAAAAGTTGGGATCTCCTATACTAGCATTGAAGGGGCACGCAAAAATTTAGCGGCTGAGATCCCTGACTGGGATTTTGAAAAAGTCAGGGATAATGCCCGGAGGATCTGGGAAAAGGAGTTATCAAGGATTAAAATTGATGGCGCGACCAATGATCAGAAGGAGATCTTCTATTCTGCCATGTACCATTCACTGGTTGGGCAATATATTTCGCAGGATGTTGATGGACAATACTTTGGTTCAGATAAGAAAGTGCATCTGGCTAATGGCTTTGATTTCTACGGATCTTTTTCCTGCTGGGATACCTACCGTTCTCAACACCCGCTGCTAACTTTAATAGCCCCTGACCACGTAAATGATTTCTTAAAGTCGATTGTTGCAAAAACCAGGGATTACGGATGGCTGCCAGCACAGCACTTTCTCAATATTTTTGGGGAGGCGATGGTGGGTGACCATCTTATACCGATAATCGTTGATGCCTGGATGAAGGGTTATCACGATTTTGATGTTAACTTTCTATACCAGGCGATGCGGACAAAGGCGCTCGAAAATCCCAGATTTCCAATCCCATCCTATGCAGGAAGGTCGGGTCTTGCTGAGTATATCGCGCTTGGGTACGCTCCGTATGATAAGGTGACGGAATCTGTCCCAAACACCCTGGAGCTGGCTTATGACGATTGGTGTATCGCTCAGCTGGCCAAAGAACTTGGTCATAACGATGATTATGTTTTATTTATGAAACGGGCACATAACTATCAGAATCTGTGGGATCCACAATCCCATTTTATGCGCCCCAAAAGTGCGGATGGTTCGTGGCTTGAGCCCTTAAACGGGCGAAAACAGGAAATTGTGAAGATGGGGGACCACTTCTGGTATAAATACTTCGACCCGCTTTTACTCGGCGAACGGCCGAACCGTCATTATACCGAATCAACAGCCTGGCAGTATATCTGGGCGGTTCAGCATGACATAAAGGGACTGATTAACCTTTTCGGAGGAAATAAACCATTTATTGCAAAGCTGGATACTTTTTTTGAGATGTCACCCAATATTACTCCGCCCAAATATGACGGAGTGGTTGGGACGATCGGTCAGTATGTGCAGGGAAATCAGCCCTCCCATCATGTGGCTTATCTCTATGATTATGCTGGTCAGCCCTGGAAGACGCAACTAAGGGTGAGACAGGTCTGTGACGAACTTTATCGCGCCGGACCGGGTGGTATATGTGGCGAAGAGGATATGGGGTCGCTCTCATCCTGGTACGTATTGAGCGCAATGGGTTTTTATTCAGTCACTCCGGGGAGCCCAAACTATGCCATTGGGAGTCCATTGTTTGGAAATGTTACAATCAACCTCGGAAACGGTAAAATCTTTATGATCCATACCAACGATAACTCCCACGAGAATAAATATATTCAGTCCGCTACCCTGAATGGTAAGCCGATGAATAAAGCCTGGCTTTCCCATGAGGAAATCACGGCCGGAGGTATTCTTACCTTCAATATGGGACCTATGCCAAACAAAAAATGGGGCAGCAAACCCCGCGATGCTCCACCATCAATGAGCGGAGAATAAACCTTCGTCTTCCAAAAATTGCAAATTAACGCATTTGCAGTGTAAAGTGAAACCCATCTACACTAAGAAAAGCCTCATTTCCGAGGCTTTTCTTAGTGTAGATGGGTTTTGTATTATTTTAGAATCGGCGTTAAAACAAGATTTTTATAATAAACCTTTCCATGGTCTCCCTGTAGATAGATTGGACCTGGTGTAAAGACATCCGATTTCATCGCACCACCTGTCGGGCCGTAGATAGGTTGATTATCAATAATCTTAACGCCATTCAGAATAACCGTTGCATGGCGGTTACAAAGGGTAATGTCCATTGTTTGCCAGGATCCTGCAGGCTTTTCAGCAGCTGAAGTAGGTGTAATCCGGCTATAAACAGCCCCCATATTGTGGGGATCGAGCGCTTTCCCGTAGGAGTCAATAACCTGTACTTCATACATACCGCGCAGGTAAACGCCACTATTGGAACCTTCAGGCACATTAACTTCAAGTTTCAGATTAAAATCTTCAAATTCCTGATCTGTACGTAAATTACCATAGCTTACATGAGGGGCTCCTTCAATCTGGGCAGGATCATTGGTCAATACGCCATCCTTGACAAAGAAACCATTCTTTTGCTTATCATTGATCAATCTCCAGCCTGTTAGATCCTTGCCATTAAAAAGGTTGACAGGAGCTCCGAATTTGACCTTAGTCAGGTCAGGTGCAGGTGGTGGTGCAGGCAATTTTGTTCCTGAAAAAGCGGTGGAATCAATCCCTTTGCCATCCTTTTTCGGATGAAGAAGATAACCCGCAATTTTGTCACCATTCTTTTGGACTTCCAGCCAATTGGTCAATATTTGAGTCCGAACCGGAGTATTGTTTGCATCCTTTGTTCTGACAACATTGTCTGTACGGGTTACGATCAGGTATTTATCTGTCATAAAAACGCTGGCTACAGGGACAACGCTTCCTCCGCCCCAGAGCAGATCGGCATCCAGATAATCTTTTTCCTGACGCACTTCAAGCCAACCGACAGAGCCTCCGTTAATATCAATGGTCCATTGACCGAGAAATTCGCTAACCTCCGTCTTTTGAACCGGCTCAACCTTTGGCTTAACATTGCACGAAATGATTGATAATGAAGCCAAAACAATTCCAAAATAGGTAAAAATAGTTTTCATTTAATTGATTATTAGGTGATAATTCTTACATGGTCGTGCTGGATGACAGCCCGTGACATCTTTAATTTGATCTTTCAATAATACCATAAATTGATTAAAAATCAAAGTATTTCATCCGGAAACTTTGATGCTTAAACCTTTTACCGGTGGTTATTGTAATTGTATGGAAAGGGTGTATAACTTCACCGAATATTATAAATGATGGATATGGAGTCAAAGCAGGATATTGATAAAATTGATTACAATGAGCTCGGTAACGGGATGTTTATCCTTGAGGATTACACCGGTGCGGTGGCAGAATATACGAAAGCAATAACCCTTAACCCTGCAAATGCGGAACTCTGGTACAACAGGGGAAATGCAAAATATAACCTGGAGGAGTATGAGGGGGCTATTGCGGATTATGATCAGGCCTTGGTGATTGATCCGGAATATCACATGATCTACAATAACAGGGGTAACGCCAGAAATGCACTTCACGATTATCGGGGTGCAATCTCCGATTATTCAGCGGCAATTGCCAATGATCCGGAGGATGCCACTGCGCTATATAACAGAGGTTATGCACGGAATACGATTGAGGATTTCAGAGGTGCAATAGACGATTACGCGGCTGCCATTACCATTGATCCCTTACATATTGAAGCTTATTATAACCGCGGCGTCAGTAATTACCTGATGAAAAACTTTAAGGGAGCAATTGCCGATTACTCCAAAGCCATTTCGCTGGAGCCCTACGATGCGATGTCCTATTGCAGCCGGGGGTTGGCAAAAAAGGGGATGAGCGATTTTAGCGGAGCAATAGCCGATCTCACAATGGCAATCCGGTTGAATCCACAGGATGTTACAGCCTGGTATAACAGGGGCATTTCGAAATATGCACTACGCGATTATAGTGGGGCGATCTCGGATTATTCAAATGTCCTGAACCTGAATCCAAAGTATACGCTGATTTATAATCTAAGGGCGAATGCTAAATGCAACCTTGAGGATTTTAATGGAGCAGTGGCTGATTATACCCTTGCGATTTCTGTCGATCCGGCAGATTCGTTTTCATGGTTCAGCCGTGGTTTTGCAAAGAATGCACTCGAAGACTTCAGGGGGGCAATTGCCGATTATACCAAAGTGATTGAGCTGGACCCCGGTTATCCGCAGATTTATAACCACAGAGGCAGTGCAAAATGTAATCTTAAGCTCTATGGTGGTGCTGTTGCCGATTACTCCACTGCCATTGAATTAAAACCTGATGAGGCTGAAGCTTATTACTACCGTGGCCTGGCCAGGCTCGATCTGGGTCAGCAACATGAAGCTGCTCTTGATTTTGAAAAAGCCGCAGAACTGGGATTGGAATTAGCTGCAGAAGCGATTAAAAAATATTGCTGATTTCAAATCTTATAGCAGACTTACTGCCACTTATAGCTGGCTTATTTTTGGTATTATCACGATAAAGTTAAAGTGTGAAGCGTTATTCCCTGCGACGTTAGCTAGCTGACAGCTGCCAGTGGCTATATTATCCATGTAGCTTAGTTTTTCCCCGCCGAAAAAGGTATTCAGCAGGGAAAGAAAATATATATTTGTATTCAGAACTATTTAAGATTACAGATTATGTCAGAAAAGATACTTGGTGTTGGCTCGCGGGTCAAACATCCCCAAATGGGTAAGGGGGTAATTGTTCAGATACGCTCTGATGCTTATGAAATCGGATTTATTGATTTTGGCGTTAAACAGATTATGCGTGATTATCAGGGGCTCGAGATTATTGAAGAGGTAGAGACCCCAACTGATCTGGCAACCTATGAAAAGATCGAAAAGAGCCTTACCCGCGTGCTTCGCCGGTTCAGCGACATCCAGGAAACTGTTCCACTTGGACAGAAATGGACAGGTGGCCGAATGGTCCTCTATCCCGGAGACAAATCACTCAAGGAGAAGGAGATCCCTATTGAAACCTTTTTTCATAAGATTGTAATGGTCCGCGACAGGGTTAGGGTGATGGAGCAGCGAATCAATGCAAGTAATCTTACAGATGAGGAAAAGGTTGATCTAGAGCAATATATCACCCGGATTTACGGGAGTCTGACCACTTTTAATGTGCTGTTTAAAAATAAGGAAGAGCAGTTTGTTGGTGAGAAACCCGGAAAATAGAATTTTTCAGAATTCGCATAAAACGCAGATCTGACAAAAACGAAAAAGGCCGTCCCAAATCCAATTGAGACGGCCTTTCCATTGTACTGGTTGACATTAATTCAGCGTGGCATAATAGACATTTCCCGTTGGAACAATCTTGGTACTTCTAAAAACTGAATAAGGGATATAAAAGAATCCATGATTCCCCCAGGCGGTCCCCCACGAATTTTGGCAAAGGAAAGCCTGTCTGGTTTCATCATATCCGATTATTGGAACAGCATGACCGCCGAGGAGTTTTGCTCCTGATACCAGAGAACCAGTTTTTGTTAAAGGGCTGTAAGTGTAGGAGGTCGTGTTTAATCCTTCAAAAAGAGTATAAGATCTGGTATCATATACATTAAATCCCATCATCACAGGAGTATTATTTCGCAAGAGATTTTTAACTGCAGCAGTGTCACCGGAAGTAACCATCGCATAATTAGCAGGGTTTTGACCAATAACGTAAGATAATCCTTCTGTGAATGCTGCCGGGGAAGGAGCCGTTTTATAGGCTGTTGAGGTATTGCTGCCTGGGTATGCATAGGAGGTCTCAAGACAAGCTCCATATTTTTGAAGCGCCTGAGGAATATTCACCATGTACGCTCCTGCATCAGTACTAATCGTCTGCTTATTGATAAGAACCCGTTCGCAATAATAGATAAAAGCAGGGCTTAGAATACTGGGCCAGTTTCCGGTTTTGTAATAATAGAGAATTTCATCGGCCTCAACACCGCAAAATGCAGTACATGAACCGATCTGTCCCTGATCGCGAATTGCAGGATTTGATAGGGTTACACTAATGGGTAAGGACTTCAGATTCAGTTTGTCCGGGAAATTGTCTTTCGAATAGACCGGGATATTAATAAACATCTCGGGAGTCATCGGAATAACACCATATTGATGTGTCACAAATGCAGATAAATTTCCAGTCTGGGGAATATTACCCGAGCTATTAAGATCCACAGACTTTGTACATCCAAAGAGTACAACTAATGCAAAAGATATTGCAATTACTAAACGATTATTTGTCTTCTTCATGCTGGTTTGATTTAATTTTAAACTTGTTAAGTGAATTCTCAGATTTTAAAATAGTTTTAACGACAAAATCAGTAACAACTTTTGTACCATAAAGTTCCTGGTATTCTTGTTTTTGTATTAATTGGATCTTGAAACGAAATGTTACCCCCCAATACGGGTAGTAATTTAGGATTTAAAAGCTTTTTATTGATTAGTTGTAGTGCAAAATGATAGCAGTATTGTATATTTGATTTTTATACCAATTCAAAATGGGGAGGATGATAACGCTTCCGAATTGAGTGCGCGGGTGTCTGTCCAGGACCTGAAGAGTCACCCGCGCACTACTCCCGGGCAATAAAAACTGATTAAAAACTAATCCAGGCATGAAGCTCTATTTCAAGATTTTAAAAATTACCCGATTTTCATTATTCCTGTTATTCGCCGGGATTTCTCTTCCGGGAGGGGCCCAGACCGGCAGCATTAATGAACCAATCCGGTATGTTGGAGGTGTTTCAATCGATCCAAATGTGCACGAAGGTCGGCTTCGATATGCAATCGGCACAGAGAGCCGTCAGACGATGAGGGCAAACCGCTCCCATCCTGAATTGGCCGACGATTATGGTTGGACCTATAATCATGCTGCCAACCTTTGTTACTGGAACAATCGCTTTTACCAGCAATATCTGAGTAATCCTGCTGATGAACACATTGCTCCGGGACAGACGCTTATCACAACATCATCCGACGGTCGTAACTGGCTAAAACCGCAGGTTGTTTTTCCTCCGTACAATCCCCCTCCGGGTGTAAAAATTCCCGAAGGATACACCGGATACATGATGCACCAAAGGATGGGATTTTATGTAGCTCCGGATGGACGATTACTGGTGCTGGCATTTTATGGACACACGGAGGACCCGTTTGAAAAGGGTGGCATCGGCAGGGTCGTCAGGGAGGCTTTCAAGGACGGCACCTTTGGCCCGATCTATTTTATCCGCTACACAAGTCATGCAGACTGGAATGAATCGAATACAAGTTATCCATTTTATACCAAATCGGGTGATAAGGGATTTGTAGATGCCTGTAAATTCTTACTTGCCGATAAACTCAAAACAATGCAGTGGTGGGATGAGGATCATGGTCTCGACGGGTTTTATTCGATAACCGAAGCGGGTGAAGCATTTAATTATTATCACCGGAAAGACGGGAAAGTCGTTGGTCTGTGGAAACGCTCCCTCTGCGCCTTGTCTGACGATGGGGTACATTTCAGTAAGCCGGTTAAATCGCCTACCCTTGAGATGCCCGGCGGCAAGATGTGGGGACAAGCGACCAAAGATGGCCGGTTTGCCCTGTGCTACAATCCAATCGAGCTGGATGAATACCGCTATCCGTTAATTGTCACAACGAGCGATGACGGGATAATTTATGACAATATGCTCTTGGTGATGGGGGAGGTGCCACCCCGCCGCTTTATGGGACGGTGGAAGGATTTTGGCCCCTGTTACATGCGCGGAATTATTGAGGGGAACGGCAACCCTCCCGGCAATGATATGTGGCTGGCTTACAGTATGAACAAAGAGGATATGTGGATCAGTAGAATCCCGGTTCCAATACAATATAGCGTCAAAGGAGAGGTGAACGATAATTTCAACAATTTAGAAACGGGGGGCGCAGTGACCAACTGGAATATTTATTCCCCGAAGTGGGCGCCTGTCGGGGTTGCCAATTTCCCTTCATCTGCGAATAAAAGTCTGTTATTGGAGGATAAGGATCCGTTTGATTATGCTCGCGCTATCCGGGTATTTGAAGAGACAAAAAAGTGCGAAATAGCAGTTAGAGTGTTGCCAAAACAGATCAATGGTGGAATGCTGGATATAGATATTTGCGACCGGTTTGGAAACCGTCCGGTTCGGATCAGTTTTACTTCAGAGGGTAATATTCAGACTGTTGATGGAAATAAGTTGGTAATCTTACAAGGATATAAACAGGATCAATGGTATACCCTTAAGATCTCGGTTGATGCACAATTGTTTGGGAGTTATTCAGTTTCAATTGATGGGAAGCTGTTGATGCAAAATGCGCAGCTCGCAGAAGCGGTGAAATCGGTAGAGAGGATCTCTTTCAGAACGGGGCCTTATCGTAATCTGCCCAACCGCACCACCCCAAATCAGGAGGATGCTCCACCGCTTCCTGGCGCCGATGAGCCTGTTTTTAATGCGGGGTTTTATATTGATGATTTCAGTGCGATTTCAAAATAAATTTGAAATTGCATAAAGAGGAATCACTTCAATCTTATCGAAGGATGCAAAATTTTCCATTGAAAGTCTAATACCTTTTGCCCTATTTTTTTCTGAAAGGAATTGATGCATACTTTGCATCTTACCAGTAATGCCACTTTTTACTTCAATAGGGACTATATCGCCCTTATATTCAATTAAATAATCGACCTCTGCACTACTTCCCCGCTTTTCACGGTGCCAATAATAGAGCTGTGGTCTAATCTCCGGTATTTCGTATTTTATCATTTCAAGTCCTGCAAATATCTCAGCTATCCGGCCTTTATTTAGCATTTCGGTGTTTTTGGCTACTAATATTTCAGATAATTTCAATCCAGAATTCTGTTGAAGCAGACCAGTATCCAGAAACAATACCTTGAATATTTTATGATTCATGTGACTACCGATCGGCAATCCTTGTCCGGAAGAGTGATAAATCTTATAAACCAGACCGGCCATTTCAAGTAAATCCAGTGCCTCCTTCGCCTGTGCTATATTCAATGATTCGCCGGCCTTGGAGTAAATATATTTTCCGCCTGCTTGTCTAATTGTTGAGTCAAATACTTCCCTGAGCCGGAATACGGGTGAACGTTTTTTGTATTTAACAAAATCATCCCATAGCGATATTGTAATGTCGGTTAATACTTTTTGCGCCAAATTGATATTCGTACTGTTGTTAATATAGCTGTTGATGACCTCCGGCATTCCACCTAAAAGGAGAAATATTTTTAGATATTCTGTCAATTTATTGTGAAAGGCCAAATTTAATGGCTGTTGTGGTGAAGCTTGCTTTTTTAATGTGATGAGCATTTCCTGGTCTATGGCAGACAAAAATTCATCGAAAGACATCGGATACATAAACAGGGAGCGAATTCTGCCTACTCCGAACGAAGGTAAATCGGCCAGTGCAAATTCCAATAAAGAGCCGGCAGCAATAACATGTAGATTTGGCTTTGATTCGTAAAAAAACCGAAGTGCTTGTATTGCCTTCGGACACGCCTGGATTTCATCAAAGAACAGGAGTGTTTGTCCTTCAATTACAGGCTGGCCAAAATATACAGAGAGATTGGTACAGATTCTTTCGGGGTCAAAATTCTGCTCAAAAAACAGATGAATATCCGAATTTCTCTCAAAATTCACCTCCAGAAAATAGGTGAAGGTTTTGCCAAGTTCTCTTGCAATAAAAGTCTTCCCTACCTGTCTGGCGCCCCTTAATAATAATACCTTATGAAACTTGCTTTGCTTCCACTCTATTAACGACTGAAAAACAGCTCTTTTCATCTTTTTATTTAGGTTTACAGAAATTAATCAAAGCTAAAATCAATGAAATTAGTGAATTAATCAAGGCAAATATAAGCATTTTTAGTGAATTAATCAATGCGAATACTAATCGAATTTGTTAAAAAATCAGGGGAAACTTAATTAGAGTTTAATACTCAATGCTTTGTGATCATTAGCTGCTGAGATCTGAAATCACGGGGGGTTACCGCTAATTTCTTTTTAAAAATCCGGTTGAAATTTGAAATGTTATTGAACCCGCAATCATAGCAAATCTCAGAGATATTTTTTTCTGTTTCGACCAACTGTCGGGCTGCATATCCAACCTTCATGTCGGCGATATAATCTGAAAATGAGCGCTGTGTCCTCTTTTTAAAGAAATGGCTGAATGCCGTTTCGGACATATTGACCAGGTCAGCTACCTCTTTGATTTTAATGTTTTGGCGAATATTAAGCTGAATATATTCGTTTACACTTTCAATCCGGCGGCTTTTAGTGGCATTAAAATGGCCAACGTAGGAGGGAGTTGCGAGGACTTTCTGGTTTCGGCTTTTGGAGAGATCGTAGAGGATTGAGAGGAAATCAAGTAATGAATCAAAATCCTGATTTTCTGAAAGTTTCATGATCCTTTCCTTTAAATTTCCAGTTGTCTCCTGAGAGAAGAGGACCCCCCTTCCTGCCTTTTCGAGCAGTTCACGTATGGGCAGCATAAGTTTACGACCAAGTATTTTTTCACCCAGGAAATCATTATGGAATTGAATTGTAACCACCTGCGCATTATCTGTTTCAGATGAACTGGTCCAGGCATGGGGCGTATTTGGACCTATCAGAACCAGATCCAGATTATCGTATTCCTGGATTGAATCGCCGATAATTCTTTTCCCACGCGAATTGATGACCATATTAAGCTCAAATTCAGGATGAAAATGGACCGGGAAGTCAAACTTCGCATTGTAATGGTTCAATACAATAAAAAAATCATCCTCCGAAAGGGGTGTAATTTCACAAATAATACGCTTGTTCATATAATTCCAATAAGATCTATTAATCAGAATACGCAATATTATGCAAATATAGATAAAAAACTATTCATAATATCATTACATTAAATAATTG
>CAIXCY010000004.1 GCA_903918045.1 uncultured Bacteroidia bacterium | reverse complement strand
GAAAATGTCCAATCAAGAAACCAATTCAGAAACTAAATTACTACGAGTTTTATCCTTACGTGATATTGTCATTTATGGAATTATTCTCATTCAACCGGTTGCAGCATTGCCTTTGTTTGGCCATGCCAACGACATATCAAAAGGACATGCTGTAACGACAATCCTGATTGCTATGGTTGCCATGATATTTACCGCTATCAGTTATGGCAGGATGGCAAACAGGTACCCTTCGGCGGGATCGGCTTACACCTACGTCGGAAAGGGTTTGCACCCCTATCTGGGATTCGTCTCCGGCTGGTCTATGTTTATGGATTATATGTTTGTACCTATTATTTGCGTCATTTATACCAGTATAACCGCAAATCATATGTTGCCTTTTATTCCGTATGCGTTTTGGATCATCTTCTTTGTCATTAGCTTTACATGGCTAAATCTTATGGGAATCAGGATGGCATCACGGACCAACACGATTTTGATGATCGTAATGAGCGTTGTTGTATTCTACTTTATGGCAGCTGCAATCCGTTATGTCCTTATTCAGAACGGATTTGGAGGATTATTTTCAATTCATCCGTTTTATAATCCGGAAACCTTTTCTTTAGGGGCCATGGGATCTGCAACTGCCCTCGCTTCATTGACCTACATCGGGTTTGATGGCATTACCACTTTATCTGAAGAGGTGAAAAACCCAAGGAGAAACATTATGATTGGTGCTGTGCTGACCTGCCTGATAACCGGTGTCTGGAGTGGGTCACAGATTTACCTTGCACAATTATCGTGGCCTGACTGGGCGTCATTTACTCAGGGATTGCCAGATGCCGTTGCAAAAAATGATGCACTGGATACTGCAATTATGTCGGTCGCACACCGCGTTGGGGGACCGTTATTAGACGGGTCCCTTTCGATCATCCTCCTTCTTGCCAGTATTGGATCAGGCGCAGCTGGTCAGCTTGGTGCCTCAAGGCTTCTTTTTGGGATGGGAAGGGATGGTGTAATCCCTAAAAAAGTCTTTGGTCACCTCGATAAACACTCATCCCCAAACTATAATATCATGATTGTCGGCGGTCTCGTACTCTTTGGCGCAGTCTCTTTGAATTATGAGGAGGCTGCCTTGCTGATCAATTTCGGGGCTTTCTTTGCATTTATGGGGGTGAATGTAGCATCCCTTAGGGAATACTTCCTGAAGGCTGAGGTAAAAACAGTTAAAGGGTTCCTGATCGATTTCTTGCCAGCAGGGATAGGATTCGTCTTTTGTCTTGGCATCTGGCTTAACCTGCCGCTCAAGACTTTTGTAATCGGAGGAACCTGGATGCTCGCGGGGATTATTTACCTTGCGTTTCGCTCCAAAGGGTTTAAGGAAACCAACGTTATGATTGATTTTTCAGAAAAATGACTTTCACTGCAATTGGAAATGAATTACGGATATTCGGGATGAGCCTTTGCAATTGAATCGTTAAATCAAATTCTAAGTTTCTTTAGAAAAGCTTTTTATCCAAATAAAGGTTTCATTGATATGCGTTCAATTTGAACTATTTATTATTAAACTGACCATGAAGAATTATAGTATTTTTCTGTTCCTAATTGTTGCTGGTATCATTTCATTCGCGGGTGGGCTTCCAGATCCCAAATATTCCCTGATAAAGGCTGAAAGCTATGTCCAATCCAAAAATTATTACCTGCTTACCCTACTTCAGCAGTTACCTGAGTTAAACAAGCTGGTTTCAAATGATGAAGCGTTGCTGAAAATTTCCATCCTAAAGAAGGAGAATCTTAGGTCTAAACTGAAGAGCTGCAGCGATAGTGTGAATTGCTATCTCGAAAGTATCAAATTCAACACCTCTGAGATTCAAACTATCGGCGCCAGACTGGTCGCTTTATATGGCACACAGAAAGAGTTTAAGACTTTGGTACAAAACCATCTCATCGCCTCCGGTTGTTATAATCTTTTTTGAAATCTTGAACCACAGGAAATGCTCCGAAAAGCATGGGAACAGGATGCCAGGGCGGTAAACCAGGCAATCAAAGTTTATGCGGGTGGTGCAAGACCGAATTATCCCGCCATCGACTCAGTTAGCATTGATGTGCACTGGAAATATTACCCCAATTTTATTGATTTTCTTTCCTCTACAATCTTCAAAGAAGTTGAAAATAGCCCACTGTTTTTTATGCCCTCCATGACATTTGCGTTACACGCCATTGAAGTTAATGAGCGTAACCGTGCAGCCGATTATGAACCCATGGAATCGGGGTGTAACAAGCAGGCATACGACAGGATAAAAACTGTTAAATGGGCAGATTTTAAATATTCTCTGATCCTTGTTCCGGGCGAGGGACCCGAAGTTTATGATCAGCAGATTAGCCCGATCGGAATGTTGAGATGCCGGTCAGCCGCTTATCGCTGGAAGGAGGGTGTTGCCCCGTTTATCATGGTCTCGGGAGGCAAAGTCCATCCGTTTAAAACAAAATTCAGCGAAGCGGAGGAGATGAAAAGGTTCCTGATCGAAACGTTGCACGTTCCCGAAAATGTGATTCTTATGGAGCCTCATGCCCGTCATACCTCCACCAATATGCGCAATTGTGCACGATTAATTTTCCGGTATGGTATTCCAATGGATAAGCCCTGTTTAAGCTCCAGCAACAAGGAACAAAGTCATTATATTTCGGGTAAAGGGATGGAGAATCGCTGTATTGAAGAACTAGGTTATCCGGCTTATATAAACGGGAACAGAATCTCGGAGACAGAGGCCGAATTTTATCCGCTTGTGTCATCGTTACAGATTGATTTTGATGAGCCGTTGGATCCATAGCAAAAATAGTGTAGCTCTCACAAGAGCTTGAAAATAACTGTTCAGTGAAGATTTAGTCAATCCGCAAAATTTTAATTAAATTTGTAAAAAGGATTTTCATGACAGTCTTAGAATTAAAGAAAAAATTGATTGGGAAAATCAATCAAACTGAAAATAGTGAACTGTTTGAAGTGATGTTCCCTTTAATTACAGAAGAGGACGCCGGGAGCGAAATTTATGAACTATCCCATGATCAGATTTCTGCAGTAGAGGAAGGACAACAACAATTTGAAACCGGACAATTTTTAAAAGGAGAACAAGCAGATAAAGAAATTGTAAGTATCCTTTAATTGGAAAACCATCAAACAAAGAGAATGTGAGGATAAGAATCTTGGAAGACTATCTAATTATTTATTAAATGACAACTAATGAGATAGTTGTATTGTCATTTTGGGATTGCAGACAAAATCTAAACCGATCAGTTATACGACCTTGATCCATTAGAATTCACAAGGAATATTATATTTTTGGCCGATGTCCCAACAGCCATTTTTCTTTATTTAATTGACTTTCCACATATGAGAACAGCCAGATATCTTTTCCTACTTCTATGCCTGATAACAATCCCTTCCTTTGCCCAAAATAAACCCAAATCCCGTGACTTCACCAAACTGGTTAATCCGTTCGTTGGAACTATCGGCAGCGGAAATACCTTTACCGGTCCGGTCCTTCCCTACGGAATGGTTCAGCTGGGGCCTCATTTAAATTATGATGCTGATCAGCAATCAGGCACAATTTACGGCTTCAGCCATACCCACCTGAGCGGAATGGCCGGCGGCGGAAACGGTACTCCTGGGGATATAACCTTTATGCCCGTACTGGAGGATAACCGTTTAACTTCCAGGTTTCTGCATAGCAATGAGACCGCCTCTCCGGGATATTATAAAGTGAAACTTGAGGATTCTAAAATTTTGGTGGAACTGACAGCCACAACAAGGGTGGGCTTCCACAAATACACTTTCCCCGAATCAAAAAATGGGACCTTCGTTTTAAAACTCGAAAAAGGTTTATTGACCGTTGATGGGGATGAGATCTCCGGATGCAATAATAACCGGGTCTATTTTGTTGCTAAATTCTCAAAACCATTTAAGAGTTTTGATTGTACCAGTGATGGCAAACCTGTTAAAGAAACCAGTGAAATTAAGGGTGATCATCTTAACGGTTTCTTCCGTTTTGACACCAAATCGAACGAACCAATACTCCTAAAGGTTAGTATTTCGATGGTCAGTGTTGAAGGGGCCCGCAATAACCTCGAAACTGAATTAAAGGGGTGGGATTTTAACCGGGTGAAGGAAGATGCTCAAAAAATATGGAATAAGGAGTTGGGTAAAATAGAAGTCGAAGGGGGAACCCCAACAGAGCAAACCCTATTTTATACCTCCCTTTATCATGCGATGATCCATCCCAATATCTATATGGATTGTGACCGGAAATTCCGCAGCACAAACGGAAAGGTTTATACTGCAACCGATTTCGATAACTATACCAACTTCTCCCTTTGGGACACTTTCCGGGCTTTGCATCCGTTGTACACAATCATTAACCGGGAAAAAACATCACAGTTTATCCGTATTTTTCTTGAAAGATATGATCATAACGGCAGAATGCTGATCATGGAATTTGACGGCGTTGAAGGATCGGAACCACCCATGATCGCCTACCACTCGTTATCGGTTCTTGCAGATGCCTATGTAAAGGGAATCCGAAACTACGATATCCCAAAGGCTTATGAGGCAATGAAAAAGGTGACTAATGACAGTATCCGTCCGGAGAAAGACCTATATCTACAATACGGCTTTATCCCATCCGACCTTAAGGGGCAGTCAGTTTCACGTACTTTGGAATGCAGTTACGATGACTGGTGCGTGACAAGATTGGCGCAGGATCTTAATCAGAAAGATTTCCTTTATTACAGCCAAAGGGGTAACTTTTATAAGAATGTTTTCTCAAAAGAGGTCAATTTCATGAGAGGGCGTAAAAGTAATTTTGAGTTCGTATCGGGGTTCGATCCCATGGAAACGATCAACCATTATACCGAAGCCAATGCTTATCAATACTCTACCTTTGTCCCGCAGGATATTGAGGGGCTCATTAAACTGATGGGTGGAGATAAAGTATTTGAATCGTGGCTCGATTCCTGTTTCTCTGTTAAGACCGATTATTCAAAGATTAATCTTAAGGATGTTACGGGGTTGATCGGTCAATATGCCCACGGGAATGAGCCGAGTCACCATATTGCATATTTATACAACTACGTTGGAACCCCCTGGAAGACACAGAAAATGGTGCGGCAGATACTCTCGTCCCTCTATTTCAATAAACCCGAAGGGATTGATGGCAATGAAGATTGCGGACAGATGTCGGCATGGTATGTGATGAGCGCTATGGGATTGTATTCAGTAACTCCGGGTATGGATTATTATGTGATCGGAAGCCCACTGTTTGATAAAGTCAGAATCAATCTCGAAAACGGCAAAACCTTCGAAATTACAGCAAAAAAGAATAGTGAAAACAATAAATATATCCAATCGGCAACTCTCAACGGGCATCTTTATTCAAAAACATTTCTGAAAGACAGTGAAATTCAGAATGGTGGAAAGGTTGTTTTTGAAATGGGGGATGCCCCAAATAAGGAATGGGGATCCAGGAAGGAAGATCGCCCTTATTCTCCGGCTCATAAATTCAATTATGCAGAAAGTCCTAAAATTGATTTTTCGGATATTCTTTTCCTTGAAAACAGAACGATAACCCTTTCTGCTGCAGAATCCGGAGCCAGGATCTATTATACATTGGATGGGTCTGAACCCACTGAAAATTCGACACCTTTCAAATCGCCAATTGTAGTAACCAAAACATCTGTTCTTAAAACGAAAAGCTTTGTTAAAGGGATTGCCCCAAGTTATCCGGAAACCATCCATTTCAGAAAGATTGATATGCTCGAACCGGTTGATGTTTCAGATCTGAAACCGGGGGTGAACTATTTATACAAGGAGGGAGATATGATGAATACGGGATACATGAAGAATCTTCCTGTGCTGGAGAGCGGAGTTCTGGAGACTTTTAATTTAAATAAGATTAAAGATGACCGGCAATTCGGATATAATTTCTCGGGTTATTTAAAAGTTCCTGAAACAGGTGTCTATACCTTTGCGCTTGAAGCGAATGATGGCGCGGTTCTGCTGATTAATGACCGGATGATCATAGATAATGACGGAGGGCACAGGACTCAGAAACTCGATACTAAGATAGGTCTTAAAAAAGGGTGGCATCCTATTAAAGTGGACTATTTCCAGCAGGGAGGAGCCAAAAGCCTGAATCTTACCTGGGAAGGGCCGGGTGTTAAAAGTCAGGAGGTTCCCGCAGAGGTGTTGTTTCATTGAGCATATCATTAATGTAAATCCGGAGCATAATTAAAAGTCTCATAAAATAAATTACCTATTAACTATTAGGTTATTCAAATAGAAGGATCTGAATATTAATTTTAACTTTTTATTATCTTTGAAAAAACATTGGACTATGTCGGTTTCTGATTTAAAACTTAAGCTATTTCGCCAGATAGATACCCTTGACAAGAGTAAGCTTGAGGAAATTTATGGCGTTTTGATTAATTATTTAAATGGACAAAATGATATTTCTGAATGGGGAAAATTATCTGACAATCAAAAAAGTGGAATTCTTGATGCCATTGACGAAATAGAAGTTGGTAAAGGAAACCCCAATAAAGAAGTACTGGATAAATTCCGCAAGAAATATTCCCATGTCTAAACAAATTGTCTGGTCACCTTCTGCTGAAAGTGATTTTGCCAATATACTTAAATACCTCCAGGAAAATTGGGAGGAAAGAGTTGCGAACCAATTCATCGATTTAACAGAAGATATTCTGGAGCAAATTTCTATAAATCCCAGACAATTCCCTCTGATTTACAAAAAGGAAAAAATCAGAAAGTGTGTCCTAACAAAGCATAATACATTGTTCTATCGGGTCTGTAATTCTTCGGTTGATATACTTCGTATTTATGACACCAGACAAGATCCCAATACTTTGACATTTAAATAACATCCATCCATACACCAGGACAATGACGTGCCAGCATACATGGTTTCGGAGCTTTATTTACTGAATCCGCCATCTGGCCGATGAATTACTTTCTATGATGTTCTGTGGTTAAACACTTTTCAAAAATGAATCCCACTGAAATGTACAAGCCATTAATAAGTTAATTTAATGAAGAATGACTCCTAAAACTGAAAACCTGATATTAGGAATAATCCTCGATATGGATGGTGTTATAATCGACAGTAATCCATCCCATAAAATCGCCTGGACAAATTTCTTCAGCAAGCGAGATATTGAGGTGAACGATTTAATATTCAGGGACCATATTTTTGGTACGTAGGGTGGTGAAGCAATAAGTACCTTGTTAAACTGTCAATTTTCAAAAGAGGAGTTAACCGCTTTTTGCGAGGAGATAGATTCAGAATATCGTCAAATTGTGAGGGATTCTGAGAATATTGAGCCTGTGCCCGGTTTATTGGGGTTTTTGGAATCGGCTGTACAGGGTGATGATAATCTGAGTTGAATTTAATATATTTGACATGATATTAAATTTTGCTTTCCACTAACATTCAGCTTATTCTAAATTCCGGCCAATGAATAATCAGAATAAATCCAAAGAAGACCTAATCTCTGAAATAGAGGAATTACAATATAATTATAATGTTCTTTTGGCTCTGCATCAGAACTCCAAAATAGCGGATCAAAAAACAACAGTTGGGTCTCATGATTCTCAGAAAATCCTTGGTAAGCTGGCTGAGAGTTTACATGAGCTGGTATGGTCTGTCGATCCTGAGACTTTTGGACTTCAGACATTTAATAGCACTTTTATTAATCATTTTTCGCCCTACCATATCCCAATAGTCGGGGAGTGCCCGGAGGATCTTTTCAAGGTTTCAGAAACAGCAGGCGCCTGGAATGATTTGTATAATAGGGCGCTTAAAGAAGGTTCTTTTGTCACAGAATATCAGTGTATTAATACTTCCAGGATACTTGATTTAACCTTTAATGTCATTACTGAAAATAAGACTATTCTTGGGATTCTTGTGTTTGGAAGAGATATTACGGAACGCAAACAAACCGAATTTGAACTTGAGGAGAGCAGGGAGCGATATCTTGGATTAAGTGAAGCTGCCTTCGAATCAATTTTCCTTTCACAGAAAGGGATATGTATTGAGCAGAATAACGCAGCAGAAAGGATGTTTGGTTATACGATAAACGAGGCTTTAGGACGGTATGGAACCGAATGGATTGTCCCTGAAGATCGGGAAATGGTTATGAATAACATGATTTCGGGGTATGAAGAACCCTATGAGGCCAGGGCCTTAAGGAAAGATGGCACGATTTTCCCATGCATGTTATGCGGTAAAATGATGCACTACAAAGGGAAAACAGTACGGGTTACCTCATTAACAGACATTACCAAGCGTAAAACAGCAGAACTGGAATTACTCAGGGAAAAGGAAAAGGCAGAAGAAAACGAAGCAAATTTCAGGGCAATTTTTGAACATTCCCTTGATGCAATTGGAATTACAAAGAATGGAATCAATGTTTTATTTAATAGTGCCTATCTGAAGTTATTCGGATATATCGATCAAGATGAGCTTATTGGAAAATCTTTATTAACTCAGATCGCTCCAAAGGAGCAGGAAAGGATCTCTCAATATGTCCAAATGAGATCCATCGGCGAACCTGCTCCAACAATCCATGAAACGATCGGATTACGGAAAAATGGGGAAGAATTTCCGCTGGAAGTTAAGATTGGACAATACAATCTGAAGGGTGAAAATTATACACTAACCATTATTCGGGATATTACCGAGCGCAAAAATGGTGATGCAATCCGAAGAAGAAATCACCGGTTTACTGAGGCATTACTGCGATCAATACCGACGCCGGTGTACTTTAAAGATATCAATGGGATGTATCTTGGATGTAATGAGGCATTTAGCCAGAAAATGGGAGTGAGCGCAGAAGCAATTAAGGGGAAAAGTGCAATTGAATTGTGGCCTGGCGACCTTGCTGAGATCTATCATCAAAAAGATTTGCAGCTACTTGAAAATCCTGAACATCAAATTTATGAGACCAGAATTTCTGATAAAAACTCAAAGTTGCACGATGTTATCTTTGCAAAAGATGTGTTCTATGATGAAACCGGCACTGTTGCAGGCATAATTGGCGCTTTTATTGACATTACTGAACGCAAGCAGGCAGAGCTGCAACTCCAACAGAGTAAAATGCGCTTGAGGCAGGTTATGGATTTAGTTCCCCACCTTATTTTTGCCAAAGATATCAGTGGGAGGTTTGTTCTTGCAAATAAAGCAGTTGCAAATTTATATGGAACTACAGTTGCAAATTTAATCGGTAAAAAGGATGAAGATTTTGACCCGAATCACAATGAGGTAGATTATTTCCTCTCGGAGGACAGGAAAGTTATCGAGAGTGGTATTAGCAAATATAATTTTGAAGAAACTATTACAGACGCGAAAGGGGTTAAAAGAATACTTGAAACAACCAAGATTCCTTTTACTGCATCGGGCACAAACCTCCCCTCTGTATTAGGCGTTTCTGTTGACATTACATCACGCAAAGTAGCTGAAGAGGCATTACGTGAAAGTGAGGAGCGTTATCGTACATTATTCCAGCAGGCAAGTGATGGAATCTTCTATCTCTCTACGGATGGTGAGGTATTAGCTGTAAATGAGTCATTTGCAAGAATGCACGGATATGCCGTTGAGGAGATGCGGGGTTTTCATCTGCAGGATTTGGATACCCCTTTGGGAACCCGCCTGATGAAGGAGCGTATGCCCCGAATCCTGGCCGGAGAAATACTCGAATTCGAGGTGGAACATTTTCATAAGGATGGCCATATTTTTCCACTTGCAGTTTCTACCGGATTAATTACAATCGGTGATAAAACTATTGTTCAGGCATTTCATCGCGATATTACAGCACGGAAATTAGTAGAAGAAGAATTAATAATCGCTAAAGAGAGGGCCGAAGAGAGCGACAAATTAAAGTCATCCTTTCTGGCTAATATGTCGCATGAGATCAGGACTCCGCTAAATGCAATCGTCGGTTTTTCAGCCCTCATTGCTGCGCCAAATCAAACTGCAGCAGAATTGAGTGAAATTTCGGGGCTGATCACTCAGAGTAGTGATAAATTACTTCGAATTATTACAGACATTATTGAAATTTCGCATATTTATGCAAACCAAACCAAGCCAATCCTCTCCGAATTTGACATAATTCCATTATTCAATGAGCTGTCGGCCAATTTTTCCAAAATAGCTCAGGTTAAGAATATTGGATTTTGCTCAGATTTGAATATCCCATTCAGCGAATATTTTATCAAATCAGACATCGAAAAAATAAAGAAAATTATATCACAAATAACTGATAATGCATTTAAGTTTACTCCTCACGGGAGTGTCCAAATAAGTTACTGGCTGGCGGATGAGCATCTTCAAATCACCGTTTCTGATAACGGAATAGGAATTTCGAAAGAGATGCAAAAGATAATCTTCGAACCGTTCCGTCAGGGAGATTATGGTAACCATCGAAACTTTGAGGGGAATGGTTTGGGGTTATCAATTTCCAAAGCCTATGCCGAAGCCTTGAACGGTTCGATCTCTTTGAAATCAAGGATTAATGAGGGAACAACAGTTGTCATTACAATTCCTGCAGTTGAAAGAATAGCTCCCAAAAGTGAAAAGGCTATTCCAGGTAAAAAGTATTCAATTAATACAATTTTAATTGTAGAGGATGAATATAGTAATTACAAATACTTATTGAAATTATTACAAGGGCAAAACCTGGAAATACTCTATGCCGCGAATGGTGAACAGGCTATTGAGGTGGTTAAAACCAATGATTTGATTGATTTGATTCTAATGGATATTGAAATGCCTGTTATGGATGGTCATTCATCTGCAAAACATATCCGATCACTTCGTCCTGATTTGATTATTATTGCCCAAACCACTTACGCCCTCGAGAGCGAAAAAGAGCTTTATCAAAGCGAATTTGACGGGTACATTACAAAACCAATCAATAGAGCTGAATTTAGGAGAACCCTGACGAAATATCTTAATTTTGAGTGATTTAAATCTTCTTAGGAATCTGGTGATGAAGTTTAAAGAGAACCTGTATAACATGTTTACCGAAGATGTAAGTATTCCGCTCGAGCATCGCCTTTTTCTATCTGCCATATTGATTGGATTACTGATTAGTGCATTCGGTTCAATAATGGCAGTTTTTTTGGCAGGGTCTGTAATTCCATCGATTGTCAGTGTTATAATGTCTCTAGTGTTATTTGCTATATATTATCTTGGGAGGACCAAAGGGATCGTGAAGCCATTCATTATTCCGGTAATTCTGGCTTCATTCATAGGGGTGTTTACAATCTGGATTTTTGGAGGAGGGATGAAAGGACCGAATTTAATGCCTGCATTTGCAATTCTGATCCTTTCGCTGATTGTTGTACCTGAAAAGAGGAAAAAGTATTTTATACTACTTTTTATCACATTTGTAATTTTTGTATACCTTATCCAATATTACAAACCAGACTTAATCGTTAATTATCCCTCCGAAACTTCCCTCTGGATTGACAGTCTTGCAACTACAATTTATACCTCGTTTTGCATTTATTTGATAATCATATTTTTTCATAGACATTATACCATCGAAAGGCTAAAAGCTGAAGCAAATGAAATTCAGTTAGTTCAATTAAATGCCGAAAAGGACAAGCTTTTTTCTATCATTGCCCATGATTTACGCAGCCCTTTCAATGTCCTGCTAGGGTATACTGAAATTCTCTCAAAAGAATCCTCTGAAATGTCGCCGGAGGAGATTCAGGATGCAACATCCATGCTAAATGTTTCAGCTGAAAAACTATATGAATTAATTGGGAACTTACTGGAATGGTCAAAAATGCAAAGAGGTTTAATATCCTTCTCCCCAATATCCTTCTTATTGGTTCCGGCAATTTCTGAAACTCTCCTGTTAGTAATCGAAGCGGCACGAATTAAAGTAATTGGAATAGAGGTAGATATAGCCCCTGATTTGGTTGCCTATGCCGATAAAAAAATGTTTGAAACCATTATTCGGAATCTGGCGAACAACGCGGTGAAGTTTACTCCCAAAAGTGGCAGAATTACGATCTCGGCACGTACAGTTTCTAAAACACAACTTGAAATATCAGTGAAAGATACAGGTATCGGAATGAGCAAGCACTTGATTAGTAATCTTTTCAGACTGGATATTAAAACTGGAAGGGAGGGTACCGCGGGTGAATCAAGCACCGGATTAGGGCTGATAATTTGCAGGGATTTTATACAAAGACATAACGGTAAGTTGTGGGTTGAAAGTGAAGAGGGAAAAGGATCCACTTTCTTTTTTAATATCCCTGTTGAAGCCGAAAGTGGTCAGATCGTATAATCAGGATCAATATTTAATGTGCTTTATTCAATATAAAAGAAGTATTGAGTGATTTCCAATTGTATTTTTGGTGATCTTCCAACCAACTGATTTTCGCAATTGATTAAACCGTAATGATATGAAATCCGAGAAATTTTTGGCATTGCTTTCTTTATGCTTATTATCCAGTTTTATACTGCAGCTCCATGGTCAGACCCCGGATTATAGCAAACTCGTGAATCCTTTTATGGGGACTGCCGCAGACGGAAATACCTACCCCGGTGCAGCCTTTCCATTTGGATCAGTCCAGCTTAGCCCCGATACAAAATTAACCGGTGGCGGAATTTGCGGAGGTTACTATTATCCCGATTCTACCATTCTGGGATTTTCTCATACCCATCTAAGCGGAGTGGGAGAACCGGAATACCGTGACATCCTGTTTATGCCCACTGTCGGAAAGATCAACCTAATTCCCGGTATTGAGAAGGGAAAGTCAGGATATAAATCAACTTATGATCATAAACAGGAATCAGCCTCTCCGGGCTATTACGCTGTCTTTCTGAAGGATTATCAGGTTAAGGCCGAACTTACTGTTACACCAAGGTGTGGATTTCATAAATATACATACCCTCAATCGGATAGCGCACATGTAATTATCGATCTTCAACATCCGGGAGGTGCCGAAGAGTTATACATCAGAAAAGTCAGCGATACCGAGATTGAAGGTTTACGCCGTTCTCATGGATGGGCATGGGACCAGTATGTCTATTTTGTAGCAAGGTTTTCCAAACCTTTTTTATCCGTTGATCTGGCCATTGATGATATTATTTTAACAGGTAAATCAGAGGCAAGTGGAAAAAATGTAAAAGCTTCAGTCAATTTTAAGACGAAAAAGGATGAAAAAATATTCATAAAGGTTGGAACATCTGCAGTTAGTGTCGATGGTGCCCGGAAAAACTTAAGTGCCGAAATCAAAGATTGGAATTTTGACGGAATTGTTGCCGGTTCGAAAAAAGCATGGAACGATGAACTGGCGAAAATCGATGTCCAGGGGGGTAGGGCTGAAGACCAAAAGAATTTCTATACTGCGATGTATCACGCCTTTTTAAATCCGAACCTGTTTATGGATATTGATGGCAAATACCGCGGGACAGATCATAAGGTCCACGTGGCAAAGGGGTTTACAAATTATACAGTCTTTTCGCTGTGGGATACCTTTCGTGCCTTGCATCCCTTATTTACGATTATCGATCATAAACGTACCAACGACTTTGTCAAAACCCTCTTGCAGATTTATGATGATGGTGGAAGGCTTCCAATGTGGCCCCTTGCCGGAAACTATACCGATGATATGCTTGGCTATCATTCTGTTCCTGTAATTGTTGATGCCTATATGAAAGGAATACGCAATTATGATCTTACAAAAGCTTTCACAGCCATAAAACACAGTGCAGAATTGGATAAACTGGGGCTCAAATACTATAAAAAAATTGGGTTTCTCCCGTGTGATCGCCAGGGAGAGTCAGTCTCAAAAACGCTCGAATATTGTTATGACGACTGGTGTATTTCACAAATGGCAAAAGAGATGGGAGCGAAAAAGGACTATCTGACCTATCACCAGCGCGCCCACAATTACGAAAATGTGTTTGATGGTTCCACCGGTTTTATGCGGGGTAAGAAGATGGATCGCAGCTGGCTAACTCCGTTTGATCCCCTGGTTAACTCCGCATATTCGGAAGGGAATGCGTATCAGTATATGTTTGTTCCGCATGATGCAAAGGGACTGATTGCACTGGAAGGTGGTGACAAGAAGTTTTCAAAATGGCTTGATGTACTGTTTACGCTAAAAAAGGGTAGCGACGAGCGCGGCTCGATCGGCCAGTACTGGCACGGGAACGAACCGGGCCATCACCTGGCCTATCTTTACGATTATGTGGGAGAGCCCTGGAAGACACAAAAATTAGTTCGCCAAATCCTAACCGAACTTTATAGAGACAAACCTGAGGGACTGGCGGGAAATGAAGATTGCGGACAGATGTCGGGGTGGTATATCTTAAGTGCAATAGGCTTTTATTCAGTCGCTCCGGGACAGAAAATCTATGCAATTGGTTCCCCTTTGTTCGAAAAGGCGACAATTAAACCCGGGAATGGAAAGAAATTTGTTGTGAAAGCAAATCATAATTCACCCGAAAATAAATATATTCAGTCAGCAACCTTAAACGGGAAGAAATATTCAAACTCCTATCTCCGACACGATGATATAATGAATGGCTCCGAACTTGTTTTCGAAATGGGGCCAAGACCGAACGAACAGTGGGGAGCCGGAACAATGAATCGTCCTTATTCCGAAAATGGTGACCCTGTTACAATGCTTCCGTATATTAAATCGGGGGAAACATTATTCGAAGAGTCAACCACCGCTGAACTTGGCTGCGAGTCCAAGAATGCAGCCATCCGATACACACTGGATGGTTCTGAACCTGTTGAGGGATCAACAGCTTACTCATCCCCAATTACGATTAAAGAATCTTGTGTGTTGAAGATGAAATCATTCGAAAAGAATAAAATGGCCAGTATTTCAATTCCAATTGAGTTTAAGAAGGCCGTTTTAAGCGAATCAGCGGGAAATGTAAACGTAAAACAGGGATTAGCGTATGATTATTTTGAACGGTTTTTTGTTACAACCGATGACTTTGAAATCTGCAAACCGATAAGTTCAGGTACCATTGATATATTCAGCATTAAAATTGCTCCGAGAGAAACTTATTATGGCTATCGTTATGCTGGTTACATAAATGTACCCAAAGATGGACTCTACAATTTCTACCTGATCTCTAACGATGGAAGCAAACTTTATATTGACGGTGCCGAACTAATTGAAAATGATGCCAATCATGGCGCGGTGGAGGAGCCCGGAAGAGTGGGGCTTAAAGCAGGAATGCACAGAATTTTGGTGAAATATTTTCAGTGTGGCGGTGGTAAGGCTTTAAAGGTTAGCTGGTCAGGTCCCGGAATGGAAAAACATGAGATTAAGGCAGAGGAGTTGTTTACCGATAAATGAATCTGGTAAATTCAGACAATAAATTTTAGCTGTTATGAGGAAAATATTAAAATACCTGTTGCTAACGATCCTATTACTCGTGACCATTGGTGCGCTTGTGATCTTTGGATTCTTTTTGAGATATCAGCATACCGTAGGGGTTAGGCAGGGGCAGATGGTGGTTTCTGCCAAACCGGGAGCATTTGGTAAATGGGTTAATCCTTTCATTGGTACCGGTGGTTTTCCAACCTATACGAGTGCGGATGATATTCCAGGGGTAACCGTCCCGTTTGGGATGGTGAGGTTAAGCCCGGATACCGAATTTTTCATGAATCCATTGTGGGCAGAGGGGGGAAGTATCAGTACTGCAGGCTATTATTATGGCGATCATAAGATAATGGGATTCAGTCATACACGGCTCGTGGGTACGGGCGCCTATGAAGGAGGACTCTTCAGAGTGGTACCCTCTATTGGCGAACAGAGTCAAAAGGATTACAGGAATGGGCACTACAGTGAATTTTCGCATAGAGATGAAGTAGCCTTTCCGGGATATTATGCGGTAAAGCTTCCGGAGCAGGGAATACTGGCAGAGTTGACTGCAAGCGCCCGCGTTGGAGTCCATCGCTATACGTTTTCCAAAGATGAGGTCCCCCATATCCTGATTGATGTCTCAAGCGGATTGGGGCATGCCCGGTCTGCTGATGGAGCGGTGAATGTCTATCCGGAGAAGCATGAAGTTACCGGAACGATAAAAACATTCGACTCATTTTCGGGTCGTTATGGTGGATTAAAAGCTTATTTTCTGGCCAGGTTTAGTGAACCCTTCACAGGACATGACCTTTGGTCCGGAGAAAAAATCTTCAAAAACCAAACCAATGTATCAGGGGATAAAGTAGGGGCAGATCTCAGTTTTAATAAAGCCGGAAAGGATCAGGTTGTTGAACTAAGACTAGGAATTTCGTATGTGAGCATTGAAAATGCACGTGCAAATCTGGACGCAGAAGCCGGCGTAGTCACTTTTGATACAATCGTAAGCCGTACCAAACAGCTCTGGGAAGATAAACTTGCAACCATAAAGATTGAAGGGGCAACAGATGATCAGAAACATATATTCTACACCGCGCTTTATCACTCCTTGCAGATGCCCACCATTTTTAACGATGTAAATGGCGACTACCTTGGCTTTGACAAGAAGATTCATCAAACATCAGCCTTTAATTATTATACCGATCTCTCATTGTGGGATACTTTTCGGACTATTCATCCGCTTTATACGCTTATCGCACCAACAGAGCAGCGCAATATGATGGTATCGCTTGTGAAAATGTGTGAGCAGGGTGGTTCACTGCCACGTTGGCCTTCGGGTGGTGGTTATACCGGCTCCATGTTGGGCGCCTCTGCCGATATTGTGATCACTGAATCATATCTTAAAGGGATTAAAAATTTCGATGCAGAAACTGCTTATCAGGCAATGCGTAAGGCAGCCCTGGGTATTGAAGTGAGGAAGGAGGGGTACAATCCAAGGGGAGGAATGGCTGATTGTTTAAAATATAAATACTGTCCCGATGATTTGATGGATAAGTCCGTGAGCAAGACCCTCGAATATTGCTATGCCGATGATGCCATTTCGAAGCTTGCAAATGCCCTGGGTCACAAAGATGATGTGAAGTTATTTGCCGATCATTCGCAGTTTTACCGAAATATTTGGAATCCTGCGACACAGTATTTTCACCCGAAGACAACTGCAGGCGAATTTGTGAAGAAATTTGACCCTTTAAAATTAACCTATCTCGATTTTGACCATGAATATACCAACGCTTATGTTGAAGGAAGTGCATTGCAATGGAGATATGCCCTTTTCTTTGATCCTGCAGGGTTGATATCTCTTTTTAAGAGCAGGGAATATTTTGTGAATGAGCTTAACGATTTCTTCGCCCTTTCCGATCCGAAGCGGGGAACCTTCAGCCCTGGTTCGTATTACTGGCATGGGAATGAGCCGGATCTGCATTCCGCTTACCTCTTTAATACTGCAGGACGACCCGATCTGACTCAGAAATGGGTTCGCTGGATTCTTGAGAATAAGTATGGTGCCGGCTACGAAGGGATTGACGGTGATGATGATGCGGGGACTTTGTCATCGTGGTATATCTGGAGTTCAATGGGAATCTATCCGGTAGCCGGATCAGACAGGTATCAGATCGGAGCCCCGTTGTTTCAAAAGTCATCGATAAAAATTGGAGATAAAGTTTTGACTATTATTGCAAATAATTATGGTCCGGAAAATAAATATGTCAAGACAGTATGGTTGAATGATGTTCTTCTTGATCGTTACTGGCTTGTTCATTCAGAGATTGCCAAAGGCGGGACTTTGCGTTTTGAGATGACTAATCTGCCGGTCCATCAATGATTTTGAATTAAATATCTGAGGGTGAGCAATCAAAGGTTCAGAGCACCGTTTATAGTTATAGATCAGGGATAAACTATATTCCAACAAGTTACAGCATACCGCAATATCTACTTCGATGAAACTTTTGAAAGATTAATATAGCGGTATGCTCCACCTCCTTAAAATGCGAACTCATCTTTTCTACAAATCTTGCGGTACTCCATACCTTCTAATTACCTTGAATTTTATGAAAAAACTACTTTTTATTTTAATAGCGCTTATTCTGCTTGCTTTTACCCCTTCTGAAAAACGGGGGAGGATCTTCAAAAAGCTTGTTGAGAAACGATTAGACCGGGATGCGGTTGAAAACAGTGGTCCGGAACCCGATTACAGCAATCTTCATGACTGGGCTGCCTCTCCGTTTAAAGAAGATACAAGCGATAGTATCCCCGATTTTTTAAAAGATGAAAAAAGGGATCAGCGTGCGGATGTGTTTTTTATCCATCCCACCTCATTTTTTGGAGAGGCTAAAACTGCCGCCTGGAATGCTGATCTACGGGATACGGTAGTTAATAATGAGACCGATTCCCGGTCGATACTGTTCCAGACAACTGTGTTCAACGGCAGCTGCAGGATCTTTGCACCCCGGTACCGTCAGGCCAATATGAAGGCGTTCTATGTTTATGGGACCCCCTCAGCCAATCAGGCTTTCGATCTGGCCTACAGTGATATCCGAAAAGCATTCCTCTATTTTCTCAAAAACTATAACCAAAACCGTCCGATAATTATTGCTTCCCACAGTCAGGGGAGTCTTCATGCAATCAGGCTTTTGCAGGAGTTTTTCGACGGCAAACCTTTGAGGAAACGACTGGTTTGTGCCTATGTGATCGGATATCAGATCAAAAAAGACGCTTTTAAGAAACTCCCGATTGGTGATCATGCCAATCAGACGGGATGTTATGTCGGATGGCGCAGTTACGCGAAGGGGGAGATTCCCAAAGGTGCTGCAGCCGAAAAGGGGAATTCGGTTTGCGTAAACCCTTTGACGTGGACAACCGCCGGAGGGCTTGCATCACCTGATTTACACGAAGGGATTATGATGGGATTCAGAAAGATAATTCCCCATACGGTTGGAACAGAAATTGAACCAAATGCCAAGATTTTGTGGGTCGACACGGAGGGGGTCCTGGATGAGAAAAAAGCACGAATCAGGAACCTCCATGTTTACGATTACAACCTATTCTGGATGAATATCCGGCGGAATATCAAACTAAGAATTGATGAATTTCTTTCAAAGAAGCATGAATGATAAGGATTTATAATGAAGAATTTTAATTCACCCATTTATTACTCTTCATCCAAAGAAATAGCGGGCTCATCCACTCTTCGGTGGGTATCGACAACACAAAACCGTGGTTACCCTTCGGATACAAATGCATCTCTGTGGCTACGTTATGATGCCTTAATGCCTCGTAAAAAACAATGCTGTTATCAACATCCACCACGTTATCATCACCGGTATGAGTCAGATAGGTTGGAGGCGTTTTATCAGTTACATGGAACTCATTCGAGAAAAAATTAATTTGTTCAGCAGTAGGATTTGCTCCCAGCAGATTCTTCCTCGAACCGATATGAGTGAGCTTATCTGTCATCGAGATCACCGGATAGACAAGGATTATGAAATCGGGGCGAATACTGGTGTGTTTATCATTAGCGACCAGACAAGTATCGAAATGGGTACCGGCAGTCGAAGCCAGATGTCCACCTGCAGAAAAGCCCATAATCCCAATCTTGTTCGGTTCAATATTCCATCCGGAACACCGCTGCCGAACAACCTTAATCGCCTGTTGCGCATCCTGTAACGGACCAATCGATTTATTGGGCATGATTGAATCGTAGGGCAACCGGTATTTGAGAATAAATGCAGCAGTCCCATGATTTATAAATGTTTTGGCAATGTTTAGCCCCTCCAGCCGGTAGCTCTCCATTCCGTAACCACCGCCGGGACAAATAACGACTGCCGAACCATTGGCTTGTTCTTTTGAAGGAAGGTAAATTTCCAGGGTCGGCTTGGAGATATTCCGGTAACCCCCGAACTGACCATCCCAGTTCAGGGTCACTTCCTTCATCGGATAGGCGATAGAATTGGGAATATCTCCATTGTACAAGGGGATAACTACCTGTGCCTGAAGATTGCAGAAAAAGATTAAAGTCAGAATGAGTGATAGCGTAATTTGTTTATGCATGGTTTTAATTCAATTATTTTTTTACGAAAACCGGTTTAATCTGGCTTAATGCGTTTTCTATATTCATATACTGAGCGAGATCTTTCAGAGAAACTACCTTGTAATGATTGTCGTACAGGAATTTCAGATGTTCATCCAGAACTTCAGGGGTCGTGGTTACCCAGGGATGTTCGATGTCCGGCACACCATGGATGGTTAGAACTACTATTTTCCCATCCTTTGCCTGAAGAATAGCAGTGTGAATACTTTCTATATTCTCCGAATTCATCGCCCAGCTGGGAATCAGATAAGGATGGTCGGTTTTAGGATCGTAGGCGCGGTCACCCCCCGCACGTGCAAAAAGAAAGTTCTGCTCCTGCAGGATAACCAACGTTTTTGCATCCAGATCATAGCCCGGGTAAGCAAAAGTCTGAGTCTTCCCAATTTTTAATGAATCACACTGATCATCAATGTATTTTAATTCTTTTAGGAATTGATCCTTACTTAAGTGGCTGACTCCGGGATGTGTCTTGGTATGATTGGCAACTTCAAATCCCATTAAACCCAGTTGCTGTATCTGGTACCAGGTCATATATTTGGTGCTATCTTTAAAATTAGGGAATTCACAGACAAAGAATGTGGCATTAAAACCGTATTTTTTCAATAAAGGGGCGGCAATGGAATATTGAGAAGCAGGTGCATCATCAAAGGTGAGGACCACCAGTTTATCCGGGATTGCCTTTTTTACAATCTTTTGTGCCTGACTGTCTATGGCCAGGATCGTCCCGATTATATAAACTGCAAGGGTCGCAATTATCCTCGTATATTGGTAAACCCGTTTGTCAAAGTATGGCATTTATATAGGATTATCGTTAGAATATGATTTTCAAAGATATGTTAAGAAATAGGAATAATCAGGGGTTAACTTTAAAATAGATGGATTTTTATTACAAAAAAGAATCAGAAAGATAAGATTATACCGAAAAACGCTAATTTCACAATACTAACGGACGATTGAAAAATACATTTATGAAAACTAACAAATATTTCTATGTTCAATTATTAGTAGCAATGCTGATTATTTCCACACTTGGGTTTAACTTCTTAACCGGTTGTAAGGAAGATCGGACTAAAGCTGTTGGATCAAACACCCTTTTGAATTTGGGCAGAAATAAATACGACTTTATATGGCTCATTTTACTTATCTGAAAAACATGAAAATGCAAAGAATAATTCTGACACTTTCTCTTGTCTTCTGTTTATGGGGTTCGGCCTTTGCTCAACTCATTGTTGATAAAGGAATATACAAGGCGAATTTCAGCAATAGCTATCATGAATCTAATTTTGTAAGCTACTTTCTGTTTAAGGGAGGGGGAGATTGCGACCGGAAAAATCTGCGATTCAAAAATGATGAACCAAAGCTCGAATGCGCTACGGATGAAGATTATAAAGGGAGCCACTATGATAAGGGACATCTGGCCAATGCTGAAGATTTTGCTTTTGATTGCCAGAAAGATGAACTTACTTTCAGATATTATAATTGTCTGCCTCAAACAGCCAATTTAAACCGGGGTTTATGGAAGAAAAACGAAACGCAAATCAGAAAATGGTCTCAATCTGAAAAATTGTATATCATCTGCGGCGGCTTCTTTGGAAATAAAAAGATTGGCAAAATTGCCGTCCCTTCTTATTGCTGGAAAGTTGTACAGTCGGTTTCATCTAAAAAAGTCCTTTTTTGCGGATGGTTCAGTAACACTTCTCAGGCTACTTTAGAGGAGATTACCCCATCTGAATTGGAAAAAAGACTTAACTCTTCCATCATTTTATTGAAATAGCAAAATACAAGGTGTTTTTATGAAAAATTTTCTCTCCTTACTGCTGATTCTCCTTTTTTCGTGTACGTCAAAAATCCGTACTCATGATTATGTGAACCTTGTTGATCCGATTATCGGAACGGGCGGCCATGGTCATACGTTTCCCGGCGCAACTGTTCCTTTTGGGATGGTGCAGATCAGCCCGGATACACGTTGGGAGGACTGGGACGGCTCCTCGGGGTACCATTTTTCGGACAAGACCATTATGGGATTTAGCCAGACCCATCTCAGCGGGACAGGCGCTCCCGAATATTGCGATGTGCTGCTGATGCCCACTGTTGGTAAGGTGAAAATCTTACCCGGTGATGAAAACAATCCTAAGTCAGGTTACCGTTCTGCGTACAGCCATAACAATGAACATGCTACAGCCGGATATTACAGCGTTATTCTCGATGATAATAACGTCAAAGCCGAACTTACAGCCACTACCCGTTCAGGATTCCACCGTTATACGTTCCCTGCATCAGACAGTTCAAACATTATTATCGATCTGAAAAACAGGGATCATGTGATTGAATCCAATATTGAAATAATTAGCGATACCGAAATTCAGGGCTTACGCAGATCAAAACGATGGGCTGACGATCAGTATGTCTATTTCTACGCCAAGTTCTCAAAACCTTTTAAAAAGACAGGTATTGCACTGAACGATAGTCTTGTGGCCGGAATAAAAAAAGCTCAGGGGACCAATATTCGGGCATTTGTTCAGTTCCGGACTAAAGATCAGGAGGAAGTCCTTGTCAAAATAGGTATTTCGGCAGTTGACATTGCAGGTGCCCGAAAAAACCTTGAAACAGAAAACCCGGGATGGAATTTTGAGAAAGTAGCTAACGCGGCAAAAGAAAAATGGAATACGTTTTTGTCGAAGATTGAAGTTGAAGGGGGTTCGGAGAAACAGCAGCGAATTTTCTATACGGCCTTGTATCATACGGCAATAGCACCTAATATTTTCATGGATGTTGACAACCGGTATCGTGGTGTTGATCACAAGGTTCATAAGGCAGAAGGATTTACAAATTACACGGTGTTCTCCTTGTGGGATACCTTCCGTGCAAACATGCCCCTTTATACGATAATAGATCCTGCCCGTTATCAGGAATTTATTAAAACATTTCTTGAAATGTACCGGATCAGTGGTGTACTTCCTCAATGGGAACTGGCAGGAAATAATACCGCAACGATGATTGGTTACCATACCCATTCAGTAATTCTGGATGGGTATATGAAAGGAATTCGGGGATTTGATGAGAATTTGGCTTTCGAAGCGATGAAAAAGCGGGTTCAGGATATCGGATATTATAAAGATCTCGGTTATATTCCTGCAGATAAGGAGGGTGGATCAGTCTCGGAAGTGATGGAATATTCCTATAACGACTGGAGTGTTTCGCGCATGGCAAAACTGCTCAATAAAGCCGAGGATTTTCACGATTATAGCTATCGTTCTCGGTTTTATAAAAACATGTTCAATGCTTCGACAGGATTCATGCGCCCTAAAAGTAGTGACCGAGAATGGGTGACCCCCTTTGATCCGTCAGAGGGAAGTGAGCATTTTGTTGAGGGGAACTCTTTTCAGTATAGCTTGTTTGCACCACACGATGTGAACGGATTGATTGATCTTATCGGTGGAGATAAGAAATTTATTGGCTGGCTGGACACTCTTTTCACAAAGCAGTCGAAGCATGACGGGAATGTAATCGACGCATCAGGACTCATTGGCCAGTATGCACATGGGAACGAGCCGAGTCATCACATGGCTTACCTGTATAATTATGCAGGAGTACCCTGGAAAACCCAGGCTATCATAAGGCAAATTCTCGACACCCTTTATGATGATCAGCCTAACGGTCTGAGCGGTAATGAAGATTGTGGTCAGATGTCGGCGTGGTATATCCTCAGTGCGATGGGATTCTATCAGGTTTGTCCGGGCACCCCCGATTATGTGATTGGAACGCCGATCTTTGATAAGGTCACCATCAATCTTGAAAACGGTAAGAAGTTTACAGTCAAAGCCATTAATCCATCTTCGGAAAATAAATATATTCAGTCAGTTACACTTAACGGAACATCCTATACAAAGTCTTATTTTACCCATCAGGACATTCTCGACGGAGCTGAGTTTGTTTTTACAATGGGAGCCTCTCCGAATAAAAGTTGGGGATCTGAAATGAAGGATCGTCCTTCAAGCGAAAAATTTGAACAGGCTGTTACACTCCCATACGCTGTAACATCGGACGAGTATTTTCAAAAGAAGGGCACAGTGACCCTTTATTGTGATGATCATGAGGCTAAAATCTTTTACTCTATTGATGGAAGCCGGCCCAATGAGAAATCATTACCTTATACAAACCCTGTGACAGTAGCGGAAACGACCAATATCCGATTTGCCGCTTTTAAACCCGGAATCTTGCCCAGTTTGCCGGTTTCTGTTCAGGTCAATAAGCTTGAATTTGAAAACTTTAAAAATTGGAACAGAGAAGGCCAGTTTATTAAAGGTCTGAATTATAAATATTTCCATGCACAGGTGATGGATGTTGATGATCTTGATCAGTTAATACCTCTTGAAACCGGAATCATTGCGAATTTTACGATTGACCACCGTAAGCGGGAAGATTATTTCGGGTATATCTTTTCGGGATTTCTGGATGTCCCTAAAGATGGAATTTATACCTTTTCGATCAAGGTGAATGACAGGTGTATGTTGTATCTCGGCGGGAAGCCTTTTTTGGGCGGTGGATTAAGAACAGTTGCACTGCGAAAGGGGAAGTACGAGGTACTCGAAAAGTATTTCCAGTTAGGTGCCAGAAAATTCAATATTGTGAGCTGGGAAGGGCCGGGGATTCCGAAACAGGAGATCCCGGCGGGGGCGTTGGTCCATATGGGGAAATAAGGTTTTTGGTTTTTCAGACCTTATTTTTTCAAACAAACCTTATTTTTCGAACAGAACCTTCGTAGAAAGATTCAGTGAAAGAAAATTCCTAACCTTATTACCTTATTGAAAAATTTTCATGAAATCTTCGTATTCCTGCAATAATTGATACCATTGTCACTCCCATTTTTCTATTGATTACCAATTAATAAAAATTATGAGATGGTAATATTTAATGTGCTTTTCCCAAGATTACAGAAGTTATTGATCGAAAGGGTAACTATTTTTGAATATAGTTTCCCCATTATATTAACCAATCAGTATATTTAAGAGCAATAAGTATGAAATCCCTCCTTTGTAGATTTTTATTCTTCCTTATCGCAGTCATATCTTTGACTTTCGGTTCCCAGGCCCAACCTGTGTTCAACTATATGCCATCCAAAATCGGCTGGCACGATGCCGTTTATGATGACAATACAGAGGCAATCCATGACGATGAAAAAACCGGACCCAAACTAACTCCATGGACCACCTGGGATAATGCTATTGAGCGTGAGATGAACTGGTTTATGAAAGCGCCGGTAAATGATCATGGCTATCCGTCATACGTCTGTTTTACTTTTATGGATGAAAATTATCAACCATACCGCAACGATTTTATCCCTGCAACCCAGGACGGAATGGGCATTATCTCTTACCTGAAATACTGGAATTACAAAGGGAAATCGAATCCGAAGGTGCTTGAAATTGCTAAAAAGATGGGCGATTGTCTTGTTAAAGAGGCGAATACACCCAACGAAGGGATGTATCCCGGGTTTACCCGTTCAACCGGTGTTTATGGAGAGTGGCCGCTGACACAATGTTCCCAGAACGATGCCGATTGTGGAAAGAATACAATCGAGCCCGACAAGGGGGGTATTGCCGGATTTGCACTTCTGGAACTCTTTAAGGTTACTAAAGATCAACGCTATCTCGATCAGGCTGTTCATAATGCACAGGTCTTATCAGGAAATATGCGAAAGGGTGATGCGATGCACTCTCCATGGCCCTTCAGGGTTGATGCCATCACGGGAAAATACAAGGGGGAACGGAGTGGAAATATGGTCTATATCCTGAGGCTCTGGGATAGCCTTCTTGAAATGGGATACTCTGAATTTAAAAATCCTCGCACTGAATTATGGAGTTGGATTACCAATTTCCAGTTCAAAGCTCCTGAAGACCCTGATCATTGCCTCTGGGTTCAGTTCTTTGAGGACCAGCCAAAGGAAGATAACCGCAATGCCTGGACCCCACTGAATATGGCACGGTACCTGATCGAAAAGAAAGAGAAACTTGATCCCCAATGGAAAGAACACGCGGAGCAATGCATTCAGTTTGCGATCCGGAATATGGGAAGTGAACGGCCCGGTGGTGTAACAGTTGTTGGGGAGCAGGATACCGACCGGAATCCCTGGGGTGGAATTAATTCAACTTTTGGCGCTGTAACAGCAATGTTTTATGCCGCCGGCGGTGGTGAACAATACCGGGATATCGCATTCAGAAACCTCTCATGGATAACTTATTTCATTCGTGAGGACGGAATCGTTTGTGACCAGACCGGTCAATGGCACTGGCTTAGAGAGGGCGGATGGGTTGAAGATTGTCATACCGATGTAATACACAATTTCATGGATGCTATCAATGCAGTTCCTGAATGGGCGACAGCCAAAACTCCGGGTGGTAAAACAAAGGCTGCCATTCAGGATTATTTCCCTAAACCAAGACATGGAAATACCTATGTGATTGCCCATCGCGGGGCTCATATCGGCATTCCGGAAAACTCATTGGCTGCGATTCAGAAAGCTATTGATATCGGTTGCGATTTCGTAGAAATTGATACAAGAGCTACAAAAGATGGAAGAATCGTAAGTGTACACAATTCAACAGTAGATAATTATGTCGTTGGAACCAAAGGAAAGGTTAAGGATTTCACCCTTGAGGAGATCAAAAAACTGGATATCGGCGAAAAATTGGGTGGGGAGTGGAAGAATACCCGTATCCCAGGGATTGAGGATATTCTGCAATTATGCCGTGGTCAGATTGGGATCTATCTCGATCTGAAGGAGCCCTTGGTGCCGGAATTATTGAAGATCATTCATAAATATGATATGGAGCGTGCTATTGTCTGGTACATCTATCCATCACAAATAGATCAGGTAAAGCTGTTGCAATCTTTATGCTATAAATGTATTCCGATGCCCGATCCGGGAGCTGAGAAAAATATTCCGGATTTAGCAGGCGAGGTCCGACCAAGGATTTTGGCCAGTGATATGGGCCAACTCACCGAAAGTTTTGTTAAAACGGCTCATTCCTTTAATGCTAAAGTGTTTGTAGATGATAAAAAGGAGACTCCTGAGGAGTGGGAAAGAATCATTAGCTGGGGAACTGACGGAATTCAGACCGATAACCCCCAGGGGCTGATTGAATTTTTAAATAACAGGAAATAGAAAATGGAACACTGATATCACTGATCTTACAGATTTTCACAGATCTTCTTCGCGAATTAACAGATCTATGATTCTCTTTAAATACCGTATTATCAATGTTCTTTCTTTAATCTGTGACCATCAGTTTTATCTGTGTTCTGTTCCTAATATAACTTACCAATGAAGACTAAATTCAGATTGCTCCTGACCTTAATTGCATTTGTCTGGACATGCAATATATTCGCCCAAAATTCAAAGGCTCCGGTCCCAACCGTTCAGAACCATCCCGATATGCAATGGTGGCAGGAGGCCAGGTTTGGAATGTTTATTCACTGGGGTGTCTACTCAATCCCGGCACGCGGAGAGTGGCTGATGTACCAGGAGCATGTCCCCATCTCAGAATATGCGGCACTTGCAGATCAATTTAGTCCGAAGGAATTTAATCCCAAAGAGTGGGTTGCAAAGGCGAAGGAGGCAGGTATGAAATATGTCATTCTTACCACCCGTCACCACGATGGTTTTTGCCTGTTTGACAGCAAAGTTTCCGATTTTACGTCCGTTAAAACAGGTGCAAAACGCGATCTGGTTAAGGAGTTTGCTGATGCCTGCCATGAAGCGGGTATGCGCATGGGATTTTATTACTCCCTGATGGACTGGCATTTTCCGGGAGTTTTGCCGATTGGTACTTCGGTTTCTGAACCAACGATGAAACTGATTGCAGATCAGGCCTATGATCAGGTAAAGGAATTGCTTTCCAATTATGGCAAAGTTGATATTTTGTGGTTTGATGGTTGTAATCCGGATGATCCGATCAGGTGGCAATCGCAGAAGATTCTCGATTTAGCGCGAAAGCTGCAACCCGATATCCTGGTCAATGACCGCGCTTCACTTCCGGGCGATTTCTCGACTCCTGAAAATGTGGTAACCGCGCAACCCCGGCCATGGGAGTCGTGTTTTTGTATGAACCGGACCTGGGGATATGCCCGGTATGACCGGAATTATAAACCTGTTCACGAGATTTTGAGGTTACTTGCATCATGTTCTTCACAAAGTGGTAATTTCCTGTTGAATGTCAGTCCTGACGGAGAAGGAGTTATTCCTGTGGAACAGGCTGAAATTCTAAGCAATATCGGCAAATGGATGAAAGTTAACGGAAAAGCGGTTTACGGCGCCGGTCCTTCGCCCGTTGGAGCTCCAAACCTGGGAATGGCCACACGGGTTAAGGATAGGGTTTATCTGCTGATTCAGCGCTGGCCCGGGTCAACGGTGCCTATTGCCTGGTGTGGTTCCAAGGTTAAGTCTGCCTGCCTTTTGGCAACGGGTCAATATGCCCGGATAGAGCAAAAAGGTGACCGGGTTTGGCTTCACGATATGCCGCAGTATCCACCTGATCCGTGGTTAAGCGTTATTGAACTAACGTTTGAAGAAGAGCCGCGCCAGTCGGTTCCGGCTTACCGATAGGATCGCAATGGGTAAGGTACATTTAAACAATATGATTTGCCATGCAAATTCAGCTTTTTCGTGGATAGTATTCAAATTGCCTTATGTTTAATTATTTTTAAATGAATCGATTAAGCGTATTTTGTAAAAGAATTCCGAAAATTGGACGGGACTGTTTTATCGGATTTACTATTTCTCAAAGTGTATTCCTTGCAAACGGACAACCCTCACTTTCACTGACACCTCCGGACCTGCTGATCGGTTACACTGAGTTACAAACAAATCTCCCTGGAGGACGGCAGGCCAATGTCGTTACCATGCGGGCTATGGTTATAAAGCCGGATGGTACAGGCAAAAAAGTCCTTGCTGAATCCCTGGTTCAGGGAGAGGATTCAATGACACAGTTCGCAGGTTGGTCGCCCGATGGGAAAACAGCTATTATTGGCAGAGGGTGGAAAAGCGCTCAAAATGCATGCTGGGAAGAGGAGCACAAGCAATTTCGCAATATTAAGGGTGAGGTTTTATACGACAATTGCCTTGTCGACATCAAAACCGGAAGAATTTTTAACGTAACTGCTATTGAGCGAATTAGTTGCTATAATAGTGGTCTGTTTTACTGGCCGGGTGATTCGTCAAAACTGGGATTTACAGCATTGATCAATGATAGTTCGCACCCGTTTAAGATGGACCTCGATGGCCGGAATAAAGTTGACCTGACCAATGGATCGAAAGAATTCACATATGGATTCAATGCTTCAAAAGACGGGAAAAGGATTGCATACCATAAAGATTATCAGGTTTTTATTGCCAATTCTGATGGTTCAAATGCCAACCAAATCATTACAGGAAATCATTTTAATTTTGGACCCCAGTGGTCATGTGATGGAAACTGGTTATTATTTGTAAGCGGGGAACGAAATACGAAGTGCAACCCTTATTTGGTAAGAGCCGATGGGTCAGGACTGAAAAAACTTGCCGATCGGGGTGGTTATAAAGGGTCCATTGAATTTCTGGATGTTTACGATTTTCATGAAGGAAGCAGCGATATACCGGTATGGTCAGTTGATGGTAAATCCGTTTTTTACACCGTACAGGTTGGCGCGACTGTAGAGTTATTTCAGTCTGATCTGGAGGGTAATGTACAGCAGCTCACCAGATCAAAACCGGGAACGTTGCATTATCACCCCGAACCTTCCCCCGATGGTAACTGGCTGTTATACGGGTCTAAACGCGATGGGGTTCGGCAGATTTGTGTGATGCGATTATCGGATCACGCTGAAATGCAGGTTACAAATCTGGTAAAAGGCTCGGCCGCAATGTGGGGACACTGGCGGCCCGTAAATAGTTTGCAATGATAGATTCAATTAGAATTTCTTACTTTTCAAAAATCTAATAAATAACAAGAAAAATTGATTTTATAAGAATGAAGTCATTTAGTTGCTTTTTGCTGTTAGGCTTTCATATCCTTTGCTCTATTGATGCTGCAATAGGTGCCATACATCCTGTCATTTACCCATTGCATTCATGTTTGGCCGTCCGGATTGAAGATGGAGGGAAAGCCATTTTTTCACCAATTATACAAAATGGAAGTTTACTGGTTAAACAGCCTTCAGGTCAAATGGAGGTCGTTTACAAAAAACAAAGTATCGGCAAAAATGGAATTTTAACTCTTTTGGGTGGAAAAGGAAACGGCCTTCAGATTTCTGAATCTTACCGGGAAATTACCACCGGGTTAATTGAGCGGATCGTTACTGTAAAAGCGGAGTCCGATCAACGTTATTATTTTGATTTTGGGTGGAAAGCTCCTACGGGTGGAACTTTTTATTCTTTTATGGGAGAAGAACAATCCTCAGCAAAATATTCACCCGGATGTTCCGGTCCTGAGTTTGGCCAAGGGGTAGCCGGACAGACTTTCCCGTTTATGGGATGTCGTATTGGGAATCAGCTTTACGGAATTATCGGAGATTCACCAGGGTTGTGGGAAAACCGGAGTTTTATGAATTTTGACAAGGAGAACAATACCCTCTCATTGAGCAACGGTGATGGATCGGTGCGCAGGAGTGTGATGATTCCACCCAATGTCGATGCAACCTCTGTTTATCGCACTTCATTTGATGGGTGGCAACATATCGAACAGGGTGAAAGACAGTCATGGACGACCTGGATTTTCTCATCTGAAGTGAAATCGCTATACGACATTCAGTTAGCGGCACATTTAGCGCTGGCAAATGCCAGGGGTTTTAATCAATCAGGCATTGAGGCAATTCTGCGGAATACCTCATATCTCTTGTTGCGCCGGAATTTGGGGAGGCCCGAAAGTGATTATATTTTCATTTCCGGCGTGGGCTATGGCTGGAAACAATGGGTCTCTGACGGTTTTTATATGAGCAGGGGGCTTGATGATGTGAAATACGACAGGGAGGCGCTTGCCGGTATCTTTTTCGAACGGTTGAACTATGAGGATAATTCTCAGTACTATCTGATCTGGTCATTACTTGTTAAACGGGCCGGGGGAACTCCCGATATGCGCACTGTGGGAAGAGCTTATCGCTTTATCCGTGAACATGAGGTTAATGGATTGTATATACCACCACGGCTAAAGCCGGAATTAAAATGCTTTAAAACCTATCACGATCAGCTAAATTATGAGGATGACGATTCTCCGTCCTCCGATCAGGGCTTTCATTGCGGGGCCTTAATGGCAGCAAAAGAACTTGGCTTTCCGGTAACCGATATTGAAATTGACAGAGCGATTGCGGGTTACCGACAGATGTTTAATAAGGAGTGCGGTTATATGGCCACGAGTCTTAAACAGCAGGAAAATATTGGCCAGGATGCCCTGTATGGTGAGGTGTTGACTTTTGTCGTATTTGGAAGAAAGCTTTTATCCGACGAGATTGTAAAAAAGCATCTTGAAACTACGATGCGTATTCAAACGCCCTATGGAATGCGCGTAATCTCTAAGGCAAACGGTGATTTGCTCGATGGCCACAGTGGTGTTTATACGAATGGAGGCTCCTGGTTTTTAAACGATGCAGCGAATTATCTGGATGGTTTAATTCATGGAATGGATCCCAAATGGGTAGACGACCAGCTGGTATGGCGGATGGAAAAGGAACTTGCATTTATGCCGGCATTCCATGAATCGATCAGCACAGTAACCGGAAAACCGCATGGGCATCACTTGTATTCCTGGAATTCGGGTTACTGGTGGTTAAGGCGGGAAGTTCGTAAAAGGCTTAAGCTGCAGGGTACAGACCCGGTAGAAAAAGAAATGGACCGCAGAATGGGAATTATACATTCAAATGAATACCTTCTCCTTGATCCAAAACCGATGAGAGTTCTTCCTGGAAATTAAGAGTGATTCCGGGAATAATATCGTAATAAAACGATATTACTCCCGGAATATGAATTGTATCCAATCTGGCTTCTATAGTTTAACCACTTTGCAAATAACAATCTGCCTATCAAAAGTAAATCGCATGAAATAGACTCCTGGTGTCAGGTCATAGGTCGAGGCCTTAAGTTCCCCGGTTTGTAATCCTGCCGGTTGATTCTGATTTTTAACAATCCAGCTGATATTTTTGCCGGTTATGCTGTAAAGTTCGATTGAAACAGTTGTCGATACACCAAGATCGTACTGATAGGTCAGTTTGTCATTAAACGGATTTGGCGAAATAACGACAGTAACATTTGATTTGGATGGATCAGCGGCTTTAATTCCGGCTTTGACACCTGGAATTGTTATGCTTTTATTTGGCTGTTGCGTATTTGTAAATGCTGTCTGCGTGATTTGGGGCATCCCTATGTTTGGGTGGTTTTCAACCGTAGTGAGACTTAACACCGGATACCGGTACCCATTTGCATACCAGTTGTATTTGGTGATGTTAACATCGGCTGTACCGCACATATTAATTTGAATGCCGGTTTTTACCGATTTAACACGAAGGGTATTTTCGATAGTCCGGTCAGGCAGGATAAGGGTGCCGTAAGCATCTGCAGTTACGGTATGATCGCCAAAGAAATCAATTGTATTTGTTTCAGAATAGGTTCCAATACCTATGAAATGATCTGTAAATGAGGCTCCAAACGAAAATGGATATTTCATCTTTACCACCGGATCAGAATATTTGAGGGTTATTTTAAGGTCGCTATTCACATATCCAAGTTCTTGTAAATCAGTCTCTGTACAATCTAAAAAGTAATCATAACCGTTCTCAAGCAGCGATAAATTATAGTCGCCAATACCATCCGTTTTAGGAATAGCGGGGGATTGCAGGTTTCCAGCAGGGGTCTTGCCTGTAAATTGAACCTTTGAAAAATCCCAGATCTGATTTGGTCCGGCACTACCCGGATCGGGAAATTGAATCTCTTTAAAATTATAGGAATCTCCCGGGATCAAGCCATTATTGGAATAGGTTATAACAGTTTGTGCTGTTAATCCTATCGATATCACGATAAAAAAAGTGGTTATAGCTATAGATTTCATTGTATTAAGTTTTAGATTTCATAGTCTCAATAGCATTCAGTATTTACAACCTAAATTTAATGAAAATCTTTCAATCTTTCAATCTTTCAATGTTTCATTTTTTCTCTTTCAGCGCTTTTGTATCCCTGTATTCTCCATTGAAATAATTTATTCCAATGGCATCATATCTTTTATTCAAAATCTTGAGGCGGGTAACGAAATCCTCAAAGTTTTTCTGATTATCTGCAGTCCATCCGGTTTCAGCGATTGCAAAGGTGCGGGGATAGGCCATAAATTCTAGTATCTCCGGGGTCTGAATTTGCTCGCTCCATAGGCATCCCTGAAGACCAAGGATATGCTTTTGCTCTTCTGCAGTCAGTTCCTTTGGTGTCGGATTATAGCCGTAAACCAGTTCGAGCGGCACATATCCGCCAAGGGCAAGTGGTTGTCCGTCATGGTTCTCACTTTGATAATAGCAGAAATAGGTATATTTTCCGGGAGTCATAATTACATTGTGGCCCGATTTGGCTGCTTCGATGCCGCCTTCTTCACCTCGCCACGACATTACAGTTGCTCCGGGTGCCAGTCCCCCTTCGAGGATTTCATCCCATCCAATTATATTTCTCCCTTTTGAGCTTACAAATTTCTCAATCCGACGAATGAAATAACTCTGAAGTTCAAATTCGTTTTTGAGTCCTTCATCCTTGATCCGTTTCTGGCATTTTGAACATTTCTCCCACCGTTTCTTCGGACATTCATCCCCCCCGATATGGATATATTTTGAAGGGAAAAGGTCCATTACTTCTGTCAGAACATCCTCAAGAAAGGTGAAAACCTGCTCGTTTCCTGCACAGAAAACATCGTCATCGACTCCCCATAATTTCCGCACTTCGAATGGACCTCCGGTGCAGGATAATTCGGGGTAGGAGGTTAAAGCTGCAATGGCATGGCCCGGCATTTCAATTTCGGGAAGGACGGTTATGAATTTCGTGCCGGCATAAGCTACGATCTCGCGCACTTCAGCCTGGGTATAAAATCCACCGTACGGTTTTCCATCGAAGGTATTATTTGTTTTTTTCTGTGCACCGGCTACGGTTTCCTTGCGGTAAGCGCCAATTTCGGTTAGTTTGGGATATTTTTTGATTTCAATTCTCCATCCCTGATCTTCAGTAAGATGCCAGTGGAAGGTATTCATCTTGTGAAGCGCCAGCATATCGATATAGCGTTTAATACTTGCAACCGGAAACAGATGACGCCCCACATCGAGGTGCATACCGCGATAGGCAAAGCGTGGTTCATCGGCAATTGTGCAAGCCGGAACAGTGACCTCTATTCTATGGACTAAAGCCGATTTTTCAACTTCGACAGGCAGTAACTGACGTATGGTTTGGACAGCATAAAACAATCCGACCGCCGTTTTTGCTTTAACGGTTATCCCTTTGGGAGTAACTTCAAGAGTATATCCTTCGTCGTTTTTTATCGAATTGTCAAGAATCATCAATACTGAACCGGTTGCCGGTTTTTTTCCTTCTGAAATTACAGGGGAATAACCCGAGGGATTATTTACCAATTGAGCAAAGAGGTCCGCTGATAAACGAGTCTCACTGTTCAACGGCGAAACGATGATCCTTGTCTTAGTTGAAAAGGTGAAGTTTCCCGTATGAGGTGTCAGCAAAACGGGTGCCGGAATGATAGATAAGGGGCTCTCTTCATGGGCAGATATTTGAGTTTTAGCACCGAACAGCAGAATAAGCAGTGCTATTAAATGGAGAAATTTCATAGTGTGAGTCTCTATTAAGTTAGGGGATAAAAGTAAATGATTTTGTGGAAATTCTGAATACGCGATTATTGCTTAAGTATTCACTAATTTTTTCAAATAAATATTTTATGTATAATCAACTTTGTTTTTTGGGCAACCCCGACAGGGTTTCTGTGTTCGCGCGGTATCGTTTGTCACCCCCTGGTTTGCACTGGGGGGTATTTACATGAAACTCCAGAGGGAGTTAATATTTAATGTGCATTATCCAAAATAGCTGAAGTTTTTGGCATCTGGCAATTATATTTTTAGCTCAATTCCAACAGTCCAAATTGGGGGGCAAATTATCCGTTAAAAACTGTTTGATAACTAAATACAATTGATGGTTATGAAGATTTACAAAACTGTAAAATACCTGATCTTTTTTTTGTTCTTTGTTTTGAGTATGAATGTATTTTCTCAGGAAAATTATTTGTGTCGCGACAAGTATTGGACTGAAGATGAGGGAAATCAGAAGATGAAACAGTTTGCCTCGGAGTGGAATAACCTTGAATCGTGGGAAAAACGGGCAGATGTTATTCGTAACGGTATTTTAACCGGGTTAAAGTTCAATCAAATGCCAAAGGTTTCAAATGATTTTAAACTTATCGTTACCCATACTTTTACGGGTGATGGATATGTGGTTGAAAATGTCGCCTTTGAAAGTTTCCCGGGATTTTATGTAACGGGGAATATCTATAAACCACTTAATCCGGCAGTTAAAAACGCTGCGATACTGAGTCCTCACGGACATTGGAAAAACAGACGTTTAATGGCTGAAGTACAGGCGCGATGTGCCTCTTTTGCCCGAATGGGGGCAATTGTCTTCGTATACGATATGGTTGGATATGTTGATTCAAAGCAGGTTACTCACGATATTCCGATTGCCTTGTTATTGCAGACCTGGAACAGCAAACGGGTGCTGGATTATCTTCTTTCAAGGCCCGATGTCGATCCTGAACGTGTTGGAATAACAGGTGAGTCAGGAGGCGGTACGCAAACCATTGTGATAACAGCCATTGATAAGCGGATTAAAGTTTCTGTTCCGGCAGTGATGGTTTCAGCACATTTCTTTGGTGGCTGTACATGCGAGAGTGGAATGCCAATCCACAGGAGCAAGAATCATCAGACCAACAATGTAGAGATCGCCGCCTTGTGTGCTCCCAGACCCATGTTGCTTATTTCAGACGGCAGCGACTGGACCCGAAATACCCCACGTGTCGAATATCCTTATATTCAGAAAGTTTATGCCTTATACAATGGTGAAAACCGGGTTGAAAATGTCCATTTCCCAGCCGAGGTACATGACTACGGCTTTAATAAACGATCGGTGGCCTATACTTTTTTAGCCCACCATCTGAACTTAAATATCGGGAAGATCCCCTATAAAAACGGTTTCGACGAAAGCTTTATAACCTTTCTTCCGGAAGACGAACTTCGGGTCTTTAACAGTGATCATCCATTTCCTGCAAATGCCCTTATGGGTAATGATGCAGTATTGAAATACCTGAATCTTAAGTAAATTACTCTTATGCAATTTTTCTGCAGTTTTTTTGTTTCCGGTTTTTTTCTGTTCCTGAGTTTTTCCGGATTCTCACAAAATAAGGTGGAGATCCTCACGGTACCTGCCGGAGATAAATTTACCGAATTAAATGTTGGCGGCACCTCAATTTTACCCAGCGGACGATTTGTTAAACCTGCCGGTGAATACGTGCGGATTTCAGATGGGCCATACGGTTTGGCCATCTCCCCCGATGGGAAAAAATCGGTAACCCTGCACAACGGCGTGATTACAATTATCGACCTGCAAACACTTGTTAATGTGCGGGTTCCAAGTTATGATAAAAAAATAAAGTCTCCCTTAATTCATGGATCATTTCTTGGCGTAGCCTTTTCCAAAGACTCCAAATCGGTCTATTTGAGCGGTGGTGATGATGGTTCGGTGATTATCTATGATATCCAAACCTTAACTAAACTCGATTCAATCTCCCTCAATGGAGCAGTGGGGGGTATTGATTACCAGGATAGTTTTACCTCCGATCTGGTTTTAAATGAATCAAAAAATGAATTACTCGTTCTCGATCGCGGGAACTTCAGGATGGTTCGTATCGACATAAATACCAAAAAAATCACTGCATCAATCAAGGTGGGGCGCCAACCATTCGGATTAAGGCTTAGCCCTGATAACAAAACGGCTTTTGTTGCCAATGTCGGGCTGTACAGCTACCCGTTGATTACCGGCACCACCCCTGCAAATTTTGATTCGATCATGATCTCTCAGTTTCCATACGGCGATAATACCAAAGAGTCGATTAACGGAACGGTTATCGAGGGGCGTAAGATTCCGGGCGTGGGAAGCCCTCTGCATCCCGATGCCATGAGTGTTTTTACCATTGACCTGAATACCAACAAGGTGATGGATAAATTCAAGACTGGTCATCAGATTGGTCATATGATCGAAGGAGCTGAAGTTGTGGGAGGTGCTAGCCCAAATTCGATTGCAGTTGGCGAGCATTACGCCTTTGTATCGAATGCGACTAACGACAATATCTCAATTATTGACTATAAAAACCATAAATTGCTGGGCGATATTCCGATTAAAGTTGATTCCAGAATAGATAAATTCCGCGGATTACTCCCTTTTGGGCTCACATTAAGTAAAGATGAAAAAACACTTTATGTGGCTCTTCTGGGATTTAATGCCGTTGCTGTAATAGATGTGGCTTCCAAAACGACCAAAGGATTAATTCCATCCGGATGGGGACCTACCCGGGTTCAGCTATCCAAAGATGAAAAGGAGATCTATGTGATTACCTGCCGGGGCCTGGGTGCCGGGCCGAATGGCGGGAAAGATTTTGTGGAACCGCCTCAGGGTGATTATATTATTGATATACAGCTCGGAACATTCCAGAAAGTGCAAATGCCTGACCCCCTGCAACTGGCAACTTATACCCGGGAGTCAATTGACAATACTTTTAAAAGTGAAACTATTACAGATGATCGTAAGAATCCATTACCGCCTCTTCCCGGTATCCGGAAATCACCAATCAAATATGTCGTTTACATTACGAAGGAGAACCGCACTTACGATGAGATCTTTGGTCAGTTGAAAAGTGGGACAGGAGACAGCACCCTGGCACGGTTTGGAATCAATTGTGAGTATACATTCCCCGATTCACTCCGACGGAAACTTTCAAATCTGAGGATTTCACCAAATCATATCAAAGCAGCCAAACAATTCGCTTTTTCAGATAATTATTATTGCGACAGCGATGCTTCCATTCATGGCCATCACTGGATGGTGGGTGTTTTACCCAACGAATGGGTTGAGGCAAATGCTGCAACGACAAAAACTGCAAAGCTTTTTTCGAAGGCGCCCGGCAGACGATGGCCCGGGACCGGCGGAGCTGTTGATCCGGAGGATTTTGCCGAAACCGGCGGATTATGGGAAGCGCTCGAGCGGGCAAATGTACCGTTTTATAATTTTGGCGAGGCAAACGAAACGGCGCATGTACGCGACGAATGGTATGATACCAAAACAGGAGCATCGCATGTGGTGATGGTCCCGATGCAAAAGGCGCTTTTTAAAAGAACCAGCCTGAATTATGCAGGATTTAATGTGAATATTCCCGATCAGTACCGAATGGATCAGTTTGAAAAGGAGTTCACCGATAAATGGATCAAAGGGAGAGAAAAAATGCCGGCATTTATAGCGATGCAGGTTCCCAATGACCATTGTACCGGCATCCGCCCGAAGGATGGCTATTACTACACCCACGGTTATATGGCTGATAACGATCTGGCTGTCGGTCGGATTTTGCATTTTCTATCCAGAACCAAATACTGGAAGGAGATGCTGGTTATCATTACAGAGGATGATCCGCAGGGAGGGGTTGATCATATCGACGCGCACCGTTCTGTCTTAATGATGGAGGGGCCTTATGTGAAAAAGGGATACGTTTCACACACGCATGCAAACTTTGGATCCATCCTGAAAACAATTTACAACATATTGAATGTAAAATATGTAAATCAGTTTGACATAACTGCCTCCTTATTACAGGATTTCTTCACCGCGTCTCCAGATTATACCCCTTATTCACTTGAGAAAAACGATTCGCGCGTTTATGATGCCGAAAAATCGATGAAACGTTTTAATAAGACGATCGACTGGCGCAAGATTGAAAAGGGACCCGATATGGATGATGAAACTATTGAACGTGAAGAGCATACCAAGAAATAGATTGTATAACCGATAAAAACCAAGTATTGTGAACTATAAGTGGCTGATTGTACTAATGACTTTTGGAGCGTGCACGACCTCTGAATCGTATAAACCGGAAATTCAATTAACGAAGGATCTTTCAAAGAACCACGATCTGGATAACAATGATAACTTCTCACCAGACGGGAAATGGCTGGTTTACGATACCAGGACAGGAGTGGGCGGAATCGGCGGAAGCCCTTCCGTTGAAAGGGTAAATGTTGAAACAGGTGAGAATCAGGTTCTTTTCGGCATTCCGGATAACCATGACTACGGACCGGGAGCAGGAGCCGCGAGTTATCATCCGATTGAAAATAAGGTGATTTTTATTCATGGGCTCCCCATCTGTACAGAGAAAAATCCCTATCAGCAGTGGCGCAGGACGGGTGTGATTGTGAACGATAATCAACCCAATATTCCGATTCTTATGGATGCCAGAGATGTCACTTTCCCGTATACTCCGGGTGCACTTCGTGGCGGAACCCACCGTCATGAATGGAGCCGTGATGGGAAATGGGTTGGTTACACCTACAATGATGCCATCATGAAAAAGCTCGAGGACTCGACGGGTGTTAAATGGAATCTCAGGACCATCGCAGTTTCCAATCAGCGCCATCCTGTTGTTATCCGAAATAATAATCCCGATGAGACTGTCACGGGTTCATGGTTTAGCGCGGTGGTTGTGAGGGTTGTCCCAACTCCAAGGCCGGGAAGCGATGAGATCAGCAATGCCGCTTCGGATAGCTGGATCGGAATGCCCGGTTACACGAAACCTGATGGAACGATCCAGATTGCAAGGGCCTTTATTGGGAAGGTGAACAACAGGGATGGAAACCCGGTGGATGAGCTTTTTGTGGTGGATATTCCCGATTCGATAAATGTTCCCGGTGAATACGGTCCACTTGAAGGGACCCGGACGACAGCCATGATGCCGCCCAAAGGGACCATTCAGCGACGTTTGACCCATACTGCGGATACGAAATATCCCGGTTGCGGTGGTGTTGTTCGTTCCTCCTCTGATGGGAAATATATCGCTTTCCAGGCCAAAGATAAAAATGGCATTCAGCAGATCTTCCTGATCTCTCCTGCAGGAGGCGACCCTGTTCAGGTTACTGAACACACCTCCGGAGTTCAGAGTGGGGTTAGATGGAGTAAAGATAATAGCCGGATTGCCTATATTTGGGATAACAGCATTGTTATTACTGAAATAGCTAATCGTCCTTTTGAGCAGCGATATAAGCGGATAACAGCCAGGACCGTAACTGCACCTTCAAATCTGGTATGGTCGAATGACGGAAAAACAATGGCTTTTAACCGGTTACTCCCAATTGAGGGGAAGAAAGATCAAAAACAACAGATCTTTGTTATACATTTGGATTCTAATTAATGAAATTATGAGATTACTTTCACGTTCTTTTCTGATTCTTGCTTTTGTACTAATCCGCGTAACCGGATTCTCACAAACCCCGGTTGAAATATTGACAGTCCCTGCAGGGGATAAATTTGCAGTAATCAACGAGGCGGGTACCTCAATTCTGGCCAGCGGACGATTTTTAACCCCTGCAGGTAATTTTGTCCGTATCACCCATGATCCCTTCGGAATGGCCCTCTCGCCCGACGGAAAAAAATCGGTTGCCCTGCATAACGGGGTAATTACAATTGTTGACCTTCAATCGATGGGCACCACCAGGGTTCCGAGCTATGATAACAAAATAAAATCACCCTTATCCCATGGATCATTTTTAGGTGTTGCCTTTTCAAAAGACTCCAGAACAGTTTACCTTAGTGGTGGCGATAATGGCGCTGTGATTATTTATGACATTCAGAACCTGGCCCGTCTTGACTCAATTTCATTGGATGGGGTTGTTGATGGAACAAAATTTGTCGACAGTTTTACTTCCGACCTTGTATTGAATGAATCGAATAATGAACTTCTCGTACTGGACCGTGGTAATTTCAGGATGGTACGTATTGATCTTGCCACAAAAAAAATAACGGCTTCTATTCCTGTGGGACGCCAACCTTTTGGCCTTGCTTTGAGCCCCGATAAAAAAACAGCACTTGTCGCTAATGTAGGTGCCTATTCCTATCCGTTGATAACCGGTGCAACACCGGCGAATATCGACTCATTAATGATCTCCCACCACCCTTATGGCGATAATACAGAGGAATCAATCAACGGAACAATTGTAGAAGGGCGGAAGGTCCCCGGCATCGGGAGTCCGCATAACCCTGATGCAATGAGTGTTTTTACAATTGATCTGAACACCAACAAAGTTGTTGATAAATTTAAGACAGGACACCAGATTGGTCATATGATTGAAGGCGCTGAAGTTGTTGGTGGAGCCAGTCCCAATTCAATTGTTGTTGGAGAGCGGTTCGCCTATGTCTCAAACGCCACAAATGACAATATCTCAATTATCGACTATAAGAATCATAAGTTGCTTGGCGATATTCCGATTAAGGTTGACTCCAGGATCGATAAGTTCCGCGGATTACTCCCCTTTGGTTTGACACTAAGCAAGGATGAAAAGACACTCTATGTTGCACTTCTGGGGTTTAATGCGGTAGCCGTGCTCGATCTGGTTTCCAAAACTACCAAAGGATTAATCCCTTCAGGCTGGGGACCAACCAGGGTTCAGCTATCGAACGATGAAAAAGAAATTTATATTATCACCTGCCGTGGTCTGGGTGCCGGACCAAATGGGGGGAAAGGTTTTGTGTCACCTCCGCAAGGAAATTATATTGGCGATATCCAGCTGGGAAGTTTTCAGAAGGTTTCGGTGCCTGATGCCGCTCAACTGGCAATTTATACCAAACAATCGATTGACAATACCTTTAAAAGTATCCGGATTATCGATGATGTGAAAAATCCATTACCTCCGCTTCCGGGAATCCGGAAATCACCAATCAAATACATTGTTTACATCACCAAGGAGAACCGGACCTATGACGAGGTTTTTGGTCAGCTGAAAAATGCAACCGGCGACAGCACGATTGCCCGTTTTGGAGTAAACAACGAATATACCTTGCCCGACTCGCTTAAAAAGAAATTTCCAAAGCTTCGGGTAAGCCCAAATCACCACAAGGCAGCCAAACAATATGCATTTTCAGATAATTATTATTGCGACAGCGATGCATCGATCCATGGCCATCACTGGTTAGCAGGTGTTATTCCCAATGAATGGGTTGAGGCAAATTCGAGCGTTTCCAAAACAGCAAAGATTTTCTCCAGTGCCCCGGGCAGACGTAACCCGGGTACAACAGGTAGTATGGATCCTGAGGATTATGCCGAAACCGGTGGATTGTGGGAGGCCCTCGACCGGGCAAAAGTTGAATTTTATAATTTTGGTGAAGCCAACGAAACGGCTCATAACCGCGAGGAGTGGTATGATGTGAATACCGGTGGCGCACATGGCGTGATGGTTCCAATGCAAAAAGCGCTCTTTCACCGAACCAGTCATAACTATGCCGGTTTTAATACCAATATTCCGGATCAATACCGCATGGATCAATTCGAAAAAGAGTTTACCGATAAATGGATCAAGGGAAAGGAGAAGCTCCCCTCTCTTCTGACGATGCAGGTTCCCAATGATCATGGTGCAGGAAGCAGACCTGAGGATGGTTACTATTACCCCCATTCCTTCATGGCTGATAATGATCTTGCAGTAGGACGGATTTTGCATTTCCTTTCAAGAACCAAATACTGGAAAAATATGCTCGTGATCATTACCGAAGATGATCCGCAGGGTGGTGTCGATCATATCGATGCGCATCGCTCTATCCTGATGATGGAGGGGCCGTATGTGAAGCGGGGATATGTATCCCATACCCATGCCAATTTCGGGTCTATTCTGAAAACAATCTATAATATCCTGAATGTTAAGTGTGTCAATCAGTTTGATGTGACAGCTTCGCTGTTACAGGACTTCTTCACTTCAAAACCCGATTATACCCCATATACGCTCGAAAAAAATGATCCCCGGATATTCGATGCCGAAAAGGCAATGAAACGCTATAACCGGACCATCGACTGGCGTAAAATCGAAAAAGGGCCAGATATGGACGATGAAGATGACGCCAGGGAGGCTCATTATAAAAAACAGGCTGCAAAATGAAAATTATTAACACCAAATAAAAATTATGAAAAAATTCTTTAAGGCATTGGCCTACCTTCTACTTGGCTTTATTGTGGTTGTGATATTTTGGGTTCATTCCAATCTTAAAGACCGTAATCCGGGTTATAAGGCCGATCTGAAAATATTAAACACTGCACCAGCCCCTCTTAAGGCCGGGTTTGCGGCTTTCCCGATTACGCCGGAAGTTCCGGACCGCTGGGTTGACAAAAACAAGGATGCAGAATATCATCCCGAAGATGGCGATACATTTACAGACGGCAATGGAAACGGAGTCTTTGATGGTGTCTGGATTGCAGGATTCGGTAATTCAAGGGCAGCCAATGGCATTCATGACGATACATGGGCCAGGACAATGGTTGTTGATGATGGTAAGACACGACTTGCAATCGTAGTACTTGACGCGATTGGGTTTATGAATGACGATATTATTGATATTCGTGGGCGGATTCCATCTGAAGCCGGAGTTACCTATGCCATAATAACTTCAACTCATACGCACGAGAGCGCCGATTTATTGGGTCTCTGGGGCGATTCCCATTTTAGGAGCGGGATTAACAAAAAATACATGGAGTATGTAAAAACTCAGGTAGTCAAATCGATCGTAACTGCAGTAAAGGGTATCCGTCCGGCAAGACTGGAAATTTCGCAGGATCTTACTGGCGCACTCCCCTTTGCCATAGATACCCGCAAACCGGAGGTGTTCGACTCGGGTATGCGGATGATCAAGGTGGTTGACAAAGAGAATGGCGCCATCCTCGGATCGTTGGTTGAATGGGCTGACCATCCTGAAACCTTATGGAGTGATAATTTACTCATCTCTTCCGACTTCTGCCATTATGTTCGCCAGGGGGTTGAAAAAGGGCTTTTTAAAGGGGATAGCCTTGTAAAACCTGGGATTGGCGGCGTTTGTGTCTACATTAACGGCGCCGTAGGCGGTTTGATGACTACCCATCCACGACTTACAATCAAAGATCCTTTCACAGGTCAGGAATTTAAGGAACCTACTTTTGAAAAGGCTGAGGCGCAAGGCAAACAACTCGCCTTAGTGGCCCTGAATGCAATGGAAAAGCCGACAGATACAATAACTTCTGCCTCCATTTCATTGATTGTCAAGACACTTTTTTTACCCATCGACAATGTAATGTTTGAACTTGGAACAGCAACTGGTGTTCTGGATCGTGGGACTACCGGCTGGATGAAGATGCGTTCCGAGATCTCGGCCTTTAACATCGGGCCTCTCTCCTTTGCTAGCTTTCCCGGTGAGGTTTATCCCGAAATTCTGAATGGCGGTATTGAGGCTCCTGAAGGGCAGGATTTTAAAATTTCACCGGTTGAAGTTCCCTGTGTAAGGGATTTAATGCAGGGAAAATACAAGTTCGTGTTTGGCCTGGCCAACGATGAGATTGGTTATATCGTGCCGAAAAGCCAATGGGATGAAAAAGCACCATTTACCTATGGCCGGGATAGCGGTCCTTACGGTGAAGTAAATTCATTGGGATCAGAAACGGCACCATTGCTCCATAAAAATATCAGAGAGATTTTGGGGGAGTTGAATCAGAAATGATGTGCTAATGTGACAATTCGCCAATGTGACAATTCGCCAATGTGAGAATTCGATAATTCGGCAAGTGCAAGAAAATGAAAGAATGAGATGAGCCATGAGCGTTCCTCTCACACAGAAGCATGATTATCAATGGCGAGTTCCCCCGATGGATCGGGGCAAGCTATATGGCTATTAAAAAACAAAGTATAAACAGATGAAATCGAAAATTCTTAAACGTATATTATCTGGTTTTTTGTGGGTTCTTATAATCGTGGGTTCGCTCATGGTTACACCGCGGGTATGGTCGGCTTTAAATCCGGACAAACCCCCTGTTGGTTATCATTTTCTTCCACCAACTTATCTCGCAATTGGTGTTGGACTGGAACAAATGATTAACAGAAGACCGGCAGTTCCGTCAGATATCCAGGAATTTAAGAATATCGAATATAAGCGCATTAACGGAAAATCGTTACAACTCGATATTTATAAACCCAAAAATCTCAATCAAACTGCACCATTACTGGTTTTTATTCATGGCGGAGGCTGGCGAAGCGGTGACAGGTCCGATTATCTGGTTTACCTTATTGCATTTGCAAAGAAGGGGTATATGACAGCCACCGTTTCGTACCGGTTTTTGAAAGACGCCCCTTATCCCGCATGTGTTGAAGATATTACCGATGCGGTTCAATGGTTTTATAAAAACGGGGGAAACTATGGCTATGATCCCGACAGGATCGCGGTTATCGGTGGGTCAGCAGGAGCTCACCTGGCACTTCTGGCCGGGTATGGGTGGAAGAAAAATGTGAATTTAAAGGAAACTGTTGCTCAAATTGTGTCTAATCATCATATTAAGGCAGTGGTTGATATTTATGGTCCGACCGATTTCACGACCGAGTTTTCGAGAACAAATTCAACTGTAACAGGATTCCTGGCCAAATCGTATGCCGAGGCACCTGAACTTTATTTGGAAGCATCACCTATCCATTATTTGAATAAAAATAATCCTCCGACGATGATCTTACATGGTACCTCGGATCAGATTGTTCCGATCAGCCAGTCTGACCTTTTAAAGAAAAGGCTTGATAGCCTGGGGGTTCCAAATGTCTATTACAAAGTTCCGTTATGGCCACACACCATGGACATTATAAAACGTGTTAACACCTATTCTGAGGCCAGGATGACTGCATTTTTTGAAAAATATTTAAAATAAACAGGTCCCCAATGAAGATTCTCAAGCGTATTCTTTTTGGCTTATTGATAATCATCGCATTTGCTGCTTTGCTGTTGATTACTCCCAGGGTCTGGTCAGCCATGAACCCCGATAATCCGCCGATTGGTTATCATTTTAGCATACCAGGATACATGGCTTTAGGCGTTGGATTGGAAAGAATAATTGATAATAATCCTGTTATTACTTCTGATATTGAAGAGATTAAGGATGTTGAATACAAAAATATCAATGGAAAATCACTTCAGCTCGATATTTTCCGCCCTAAAAACAGTGTAAAGCCGCCTCCGTTGCTTGTCTTTATCCATGGCGGTTCATGGAGTCAGGGAAAAAGATCCGATTATCTGGTTTATACCGTTGCATTCGCAAAAAAGGGTTATATGACTGCATCGATATCCTACAGACTTTTAAAGGATGGATTTTATCCTGCCTGTGTGGAAGATGTTACTGATGCCGTGCAGTGGCTTTTTAAAAATGGCAACAATTATGGGTACGATCCCGACAGGATTGCATTAATCGGAGGTTCAGCAGGCGCCCATCTTGCCCTTCTGGCCGCTTATGGGTGGAAGAAACCAAATGTCAGCGGTGACACAACTACAATCGTGCAGGCGAACCATCGGATAAAAGCTGTTGTAGATATCTACGGTCCAATTGATTTTACTACTGATTATGCCAGGAATCAGCCCTTGATAACGCGGTTTCTGAATCATACCTATGAGGAGATGCCTGCTCTTTATAAGGAAGCCTCTCCAATCCAATACGTCAATAAAAACAATCCTCCCACAATGATCCTTCACGGCACCTCGGATGAGCTTGTTCCTGTGAGTCAGTCTGATCAGTTAAAAGCCAGGCTTGACAGTGCGGGGGTTCCAAATGTCTATTATAAGGTTCCGTTCTGGCCCCATGCAATGGATGTGGTTCAGCGGGTAAATGATTATTCCCAATTAAAGATGAATGATTTTTTCGACAGGTACCTTAAATAAAAACTTTCCTGAACAGAGATCAAATTAACTAAACGATATGCAAGAAAAGAAATGGTACCCGTGGTTAGTGGTAGGCTTATTATGGGTCGTTGCGCTACTTAATTATCTTGACCGGCAAATGCTTTCAACGATGAAGCCATCGATGATGATCGATATCGCAGAACTGGAAACAGCTGCGAATTTTGGCCGGTTAATGGCTATTTTCCTCTGGATTTATGCCCTTATGAGCCCTATCTCCGGGATTATTGCCGACCGGCTTAACCGGAAATGGATGATTGTGGGAAGTTTGTTTATTTGGTCGTCGGTTACCTTGTTGATGGGTTTTGCAAAAACCTTCGATCAGCTCTATATGTTGCGAGCATTGATGGGGGTTAGCGAGGCATTTTACATGCCGGCCGGGCTGGCGCTTATCGCAGATTATCACCAGGGGAAAACCCGTTCACTGGCAGTGGGATTGCACATGACAGGAATTTATCTTGGGCAGGCGTTAGGTGGCTTTGGCGCTACGATTGCCGGAAATTTCTCGTGGCAAACCACCTTTCACGTGTTTGGATTAATAGGTGTTCTTTATAGCGTTATACTTATGCTTTTCTTAAGGGAGAAAAAAGCCTATATCCTTACGAAGGATCTAACCCTTTCTTTGGCCAGGAAGTTCAAAGAGTTATTCAAAGGGATGGGTATTTTACTGGGCAACGTCTCTTTTTGGGTTATTTTATTCTATTTCTCCGCGCCCAGCTTACCCGGTTGGGCTACAAAAAGCTGGCTGCCTACCCTTTTTGCCAATAATCTGCATATTGATATGTCGCATGCAGGGCCACTTTCCACAATCACCATGGCGATGTCGTCACTGGTGGGGGTTCTGATTGGTGGGTTTGTCTCAGACCGGTGGATTCAGCGTAATATGCGTGGTCGGATATTTACAGGAGCCCTGGGTCTGACAATGACTATTCCGGCAGTATTGCTAATCGGATTTGGCCATAATTTTCTCCCTATAATGTTAGGTGCCTCTCTGTTTGGTTTAGGATTTGGTATCTTTGATGTTAACTGTATGCCTATCTTATGTCAGTTTGCCTCGCCACGTTATCGGGCTACAGGGTATGGGTTGATGAATCTTGCCGGGATCTCTACCGGCGCTTTAATAACCACCTTTCTGGGTAAATCTGCAGATTCGGGAAATCTCAGCCGCGATATTGCGCTGCTGGCTATCTTTGTAGTTGCCGCAGTTGTCCTTCAATTGACAATGCTTCATCCCACGACAGCCAATAAAACGGATGATTAGCTAATGTTGCTCCGTGGATTTCAGATATAATTGAACAATATTCTTGGATTTATCCTCTGATAATTCGTATCCTTGCAGATAAATAATCGTGTCATATATGAAATTTTATTTCAAATTACAGGGATGAATAGAAGAACCGGAGTTTTTGCCTTATTTTTTCTGGTTCTTGTTTTGCCAGTTTTTGCTCAGCAACGTTTGACCATCAGCGGACAAATAAAAGATGCCGTAACCGGAGAGGATTTGATTGGGGCGGTATTGTCAATCAAAGATTTACCTACAAAGAGTATCGGAACCAACACGTATGGGTTCTATTCGGTGACCCTTCCCGAAGGTTCCTATGAAATTACTGCTCAATATACCGGGTATAAGCCACAGGTTCAGCAAATAAAACTGGATCGCTCCCTAAAACTGAACTTTTCCCTTACTGAGCAGCCCCGCGAATTGGATGAAGTGGTGGTTTATGGGAGGCGTAAAGATGAAAATGTCACTAAAACCCGAATGGGGCTTCAGAAGCTCAATACCCGGGAGATAAAGAATATTCCGGTTTTGTTTGGTGAGAAGGATGTCTTAAAGACCATTCAGCTGCTTCCTGGGATTCAGGCTGCAGGGGAGGGGCGAAGCGGGTTTAATGTACGGGGGGGGTCTGCCGATCAGAACTTAATCCTGCTCGACGAAGCGATCGTTTACAATGCCTCACACCTGATGGGTTTCTTCTCGGTTTTCAATTCTGATGCAATAAAGGATATTTCGGTTTATAAGGGGAACGAACCCGCTGAATATGGTGGACGGCTCTCTTCTGTCCTGGATATTAAGATGAACGATGGCAACGACAAAAAGTTCAGTCTTAGTGGAGGGATTGGCTTGATCTCTTCGCGTTTGCTTTTTGAAGGTCCGATTGTTAAGGGGAGAGGCTCATTTATTATTTCAGCCAGACGAACCTATGCCGATCTGTTCCTTAAAGCCTCAAAGGATACTTCAATAAATCAGGCCAGACTCTATTTTTACGATCTGAATGCAAAGGCTAATTACAGGATTAACGATATGAACAGAATTTACCTTAGCGGATATTTTGGCAAAGACGTCCTTGGATTTGGCAATACCTTTGGAATTAACTGGGGAAACAGTACTGGTACGCTTCGCTGGAATCATCTGTTTTCGGAACGGCTATTCTCCAATACTTCACTGATATTCAGTAATTATGATTACCAGATTAACATCAACAGCGGTGTGAAAATGAATATCATCTCCAGGATTCGGGATTATACAGTGAAGCAGGATTTTCAATATTTTGGCGGGACAAACAACTCCCTTAAATTTGGATTCAGTGAGAGTTACCACCAGATTATTCCGGGGGCAATTACGGCAATCACCAATGTCAGCCTCAAAAGCCTTACCAATAAATATGCCCTCGAACATGCGCTCTATATTTCCCATCTTTATAGTTTTACGGAAAAGTTTAGCCTTGAGTATGGCCTGAGATTTGGCTTGTTCAACCTCATGGGGCCCGGGAATTTTTACACCTACAACAAGGCAGGGGACATAACAAATACGGCAACAATGGGCTCAGGGGATTTTGTCAAATCGTATTTTAATCCCGAACCCCGTTTTACATTAAACCACATTCTGAATCAGCAGAATTCGTTAAAAGGATCCTATGCACGAAATGTGCAGAATCTCCACCTGCTCTCCAATTCAACCTCAGGAAATCCCACCGACTTATGGATTCCCAGCAGCAACAATGTAAAGCCTGAAATTTCCGATCAGGTTTCATTTGGATATTACAGGAATTTTAATGAGAACAAATATGAGTTTTCGACAGAGATTTACTACAAGAGTCTTCAGAATCAGATTGATTACAAGAATGGGGCGGAACTTAATTTTAACGAAAATGTGGAGTCTCAAATCCTCTTCGGGAAAGGGAGGGCTTATGGATTGGAGCTTTTCCTGAAGAAAAAATCCGGAAGGCTCAATGGTTGGATCAGTTATACCCTTTCGCGTACGGAACGTAAATTTGACGAAATCAATAAAGGGGCTTATTTCCCGGCCAGGCAGGATCGCCTTCACGATATTGCGATTGTTGGAATTTATGACCTGAGCAAACGGTGGACTCTCTCGGCTACATGGGTTTATTATACCGGAAATGCAGTAACCTTTCCAAGTGGAAAATATGAGATTGACGGTAAGACCATGTTTTACTACAAAGACCGAAACGCAAACAGAATGCCTGCCTATCACCGGCTTGACATCGGGGCAACCTGGATCAGGAAAAAAACGGCCAAATTTGAATCGGGCTGGACCTTCTCCCTTTACAATGCCTACGGACACGAAAACCCTTATATGATCACGTTCCAGGATAATAAGACAGATCCAACCAGGACAGAGGCAGTTCAGACTACATTATTCAAATTTGTCCCATCGTTTACTTACAATTTTAAATTCTGATCAAATGAGAAATAGTATAGTTTTCATGGTCTCGCTTCTTGTCTTAATCCCGCTTCTAAACGCCTGCAAGAAAGTTATCAAACTGGAATTAAATACGGCTACCCCGCAGATTGTAATTGAGGGTAATATCTATGATCAACCCGGTCCATACGTTGTGAAGATCTTTAAATCGGTGAATTTTGACCAATCCAGCATCTATCCTCCTGTTACCGGGGCGACGGTTATCATTCGCGATAGCTCCGGACATTCAGATCAGTTAACCGAAAATCAGCCAGGGAGTTACTTAACCTCAATGACGACCGGGATGCCTGGCGAATCCTATTCACTCTCAGTTACAACCACTGACGGTCAGAGTTACACTGCCAATTCCACAATGCCTGATCCTGTCTCAATCGGGAAGATTTATTTTCAGAATAGTCTTATAGGACACAATATTTATCCGGGGATTACGTTTGCTGATCCCGCTAATATTAGCAATTATTACCGCCTGGTCCTTTTTCTGAATAACGTCAGACAACCCGATATGAACGTTACTGATGACCGGCTAAGCGAAGGAAAGACAATAACCTATCTGATCAGGCTTCGCGACACTGATATTAAGCTTATTACGGGTGATCTGGTTGCGATTTGGCTTGAATCGGTTGATAAGGGGGTATACGAATATTTTCGCACGGCAGGCAGGGAAGGGGGGCAGTCTGCATCGCCCGCTAATCCGACCTCCAATATCAGCAACGGTGCATTAGGCTATTTCAATGCATGTTCTGTCAGATCCTTATCCTCAAAAGTCCCATAGGTTAATTCCCAGATAATGATAAAGCTGTTCTGTTTGGCGCTATTCTTATTCATCGCAGTACTTCCGAAGTATAAAGATGGAAGACCGGAATGTAAATTTCGGATGGATGCTGAGGATCTCGGTCTGGTTATGCCTTTTGGTGATGGCCCCGATTCGTGCGATATTTTTGGCGCCCGCGATCTTTGGGTGTTTAAATCGGATGATTCAACGTTCTGCATGCACTACGATGCGGCAGGACCCAAAGGGTGGTTAGCCTCCCTGGCAGTTAGTAAAGACCTGGTTCATTGGGAAAAGCGGGGTCCTGTGCTTCAGTTGGGGGGAAAGAATGATCCTGATTCCAAAAGTGCGAGTTATGGAACAACTTATTTTGACGGAAAAAAATGGCACATGTTTTACCTTGGAACGCCGAATGTCTCCTCATTCCCAAATCTGATCCCCTCATTTCCATACCTGAACATGAAAGCTGAGTCAGATTCTCCATTTGGTCCATGGATAAAAAGAAAGGACATCGTCCCTTTCAAGCCCAAAGCGAATTCCTTTTATAGCTCAACGGCCTCTCCCGGATTTATTGTAAAAGATAAGGATGAATACCTGATGTTCTTTTCTGCAGCAGATTTTACCGTTAAACGAACCATTTGTATTGCGAGAACCAAAGATCTGGATGGACCGTGGGCAATAGATCAGTCACCAATTGTCCCGACTGAAGAGCAGGTTGAGAATACCTCAATCTATTACGAACCATCAATTCAGACCTGGTTCCTGTTTACAAATCATATTGGTTTTGATAACGATGGGGAATATACCGACGCGGTATGGGTTTACTGGTCGAAAAACCTGAATAAATGGGATGCTGACCACAAGGCCGTGGTGCTTGACGGACAAAATTGCAAATGGTCAAAAAGATGCATCGGACTCCCTTCGGTTGTAAAATACAAGAACAGGCTGGCAGTATTGTATGATGCCCCCGGAGGAACCAGCACAAGCCACATGCGTAGGAGTATCGGTCTGGCTTTTCTTAAGCTGCCGCTGGTCGCACCAAAGTGAAAGGTAAATTTAAGATGAAAAATATAACCCTGTTCATTCTTCTTATTTGTTTTTCGCTCATCGGCAAAGCTCAAAAAACTAAATCAATTATTGAGTATGACAAAGCATTAAAGACGATTTCTGTTTCCGACAGTATCGGTAGTATTTTTGTCCGTTTAAATTGCAGAAAAGGTTGTGAAATCGAAAATCTTACTATTAAGGGCAACCAGGTCGTGAGTAATGGCAATAGTGTTATTACAGGTTTTACACAGGGGAAACAATTTTTTTCATCTGCAGTATCCTCCTCAATTCCAGTGATTAAAATTGCAAAAAATGTGGTAACCATTGCTAATATCAGCTATGGGAAAAACACTTTTGGAATGGTAGAATCGTGGGTTTTCACTGTCCTAAAAAGCAGTCTTCACTGGCAAATCAAAAGGGACTATCTGAATGAGGGTACAATGGATCAGAATTTCCTTCCGGCCTGGAGGTTCAATTCCATGCAAACCTGGGATGGAGCGATCTTAAGTAACGGTGGGGTTGCCTGGTGCCGTTTTCTTGAAAAGGAGAATTTCACCTATGGTGTTCATGCTTCCGGAATAACGTTTTGGAATAAGTTGAATAACAGCTGTTTCCGCATTATTCCTGAAATCGGGAAGGATATTTTTCCGGCTGTTTCCTTTACTCATTCCCAAAATGATGTTTTGGGAGTTGTCCAGACCTATTCCGACTCAGCGATAACCACCAGGTACGGATTGCGAAGATTTATTGAAACCGGAAGCGATGTTTTTAAACCTGTTTCAGTGAAAAAATCATCGGTTAATATCGGCTATTTCCTTGAATCATTGAGTTATGATGAGGCTTACGACCGTGGAACCCTGAACGGGGTTAATGAAGGTTCGGTGAACGAAATCCTCAATACAATAGCCCGTTATTCTGTTGTTGATCAGAATTTATACGGCTCGAATGGATGGAGAACAGGATTCGCCGTTCTTCAGGAGCAATGGCTTGCACTGTTCGGATTGGCTATCGATGACCCGGAATATATTCGTGGTTATTCGCAGACACTTGAATATGAAAAGGATCATGCCATTCAACCAGACGGAAGGGTGTTGCCCAGGTGGCACCATGATGCCGGTGATGGGATGCCAAATACATTTACAAAAGACGGTTATTACGAATGTCAGTGGGGTTATATGCTCGACTCGCAGCCCGCTTATGCGATTGATGTAGCCGAACAGTTTGACATGACCGGCGACAGGATTTGGCTGGGTAAGTTTAAGCAAAGTTGTGAGCAAGCACTTGAATATATGATCCGGCGTGATTCTGATGGGAACGGGCTGTTCGAGGTGATTCAGAACACCCACAGTGAGCAAAAAGGGACCGATTGGCTTGATGTTGTCTGGGCTTCCTATGAAGCGGCAACAATCAACGCTTTGATGTATAAGGCACTGACACGGTGGTCGGAATTGGAGATTCTGCTCGGAGATCACAAAATGGCTGACCGCTATTTGTCGCTCGCCAATAAACTAAAAACAGCCTATAACAAAAATATTGCCGATGGTGGTTTCTGGAATCCTAAAAAACAGTGGTATGTCCACTGGCGCGAAAAAGACGGATCGGTCTATGGAAATAACCTCGTGAGTGTAGTCAACTTTATGGCTATTGGCTATGGCCTATGCGATGATCCGATCCGGAAGGAGTCCATTTTGGCGAAGATGGAAGTGTTAACGCGAAAAGAGAATCTGTTTGTCTGGCCCGCGTGCTATTTTCCTTATGAAGAAAATGTGGGTCTGAAAAATGTAAACTATCCCTGGCCAAATTACGAAAACGGAGATATGTTCCTGGGTTGGGCAGAATTGGGGACACGATGTTATGCCGAAAAAAATCCCGAAATAGCGGTTAAGTACATTCAAAATGTGATTGCAAAATACGAAATGGATGGGCTTGCACACCAAAGGTATTTGCGTAAATCGCAAACCGGTGCAGGGGAGGATATCCTTGCCAACAATGCCATGGCCATTGTTGGTTTGTACCGGAATATTTATGGCATCCGTCCGCAATGGAACCGTTTATATCTGGAACCGCACCTCACAGCCGAATTGAACGGCACAATAGTCAAGTACAACCTTCGGGATCAAAATTATTTAATTGGTCTTAAAACGGATAAAACGACGGTTAGTACAGGTGGTTTTACGATCAATTCCTCAAGACCTTTTAGTGTTAATCCGGGTAAAAGTGAGATTTCTGTTTTCTTTGGAAACGAATCCGAAAAAACATTTAGTGCCCGATCAAAGGATCGTTGTACTATTGAACTAGTGTCGAAAACTGATTCCGAAATCCGGTGGATACAAACTTCTGAAAACGCGAAGGTAAGGGTGGAATATGTGATGAATGGATTAAATCCGGGGAAAAAATACACCATTCTTACCAATAATTCCCCGGTTAAAGTATCGAAGCCTGATCAAAAGGGTAATCTTAATTTTGTTTGTTTAGGAATTAATAATGAGATAGTTGTTAAGGAAGTGACCCGTTGAAAAATTGGGTGTGGCGTCTCAGCGAGAAGTGAGCGGGTGACTGTTCAGGAAATGAAGAGTCACCCGCTCACTAGTTATCGCGGTACCCGCTCACTACCTAAGGCATATTTCTTGTTTCCCCCGGTATTGAAAAAGGGACTTCATTTTTATCCAGACAGCCGATCACCTGAACAATGGCATTGGGATTCACTATGGTTATTGGCATGGCTGCCTTATAATCCCGCATCCGGCATCCAAACATACTCACCGAACATTTTTCATTTCCGAGAATCGTCATATAATCCCACGAATTCCCAAAGTTTGTGAGAGCGCCGTTACCACCCGAGAATGCTTCGACATTTGAAATGGAACAATGTCCTTTCCCCTCAATGAGAAATGGGTGAACATCTTCAATCCGCACACCAGTATTTGCGATTATGGATCCCTGCGCGATCATCCAGTTCCGGTTTTTGGAGTTATCTCCATATTTGTGGATTCCAACACTTACGCAATCAAAACTGAAGTTTGTCAGCTGTCCATAAGTCGCCGGCCCCAGCAATATTCCGCCAAAACTGCCAAAGGTAAACAGGTCGATGAGCTGCGCATTATCGGTATGGTTGATGGCATACGAGAATTTCTGCTTCGCCACAACCGCATCAATAAGTTGTCTGGAATAGCTTCTGCCTATTTCGCGTTGAATTGCCGGGTTAACATGACAATGGAGGATTCTTGGAATATCATAGCAATAGTCAATTCGGATAAACTCACCTCCAAGGGGATAGCCGTAGCAATTCTGGAACAGAATCAGTTCGCAGGGATGTTGAGGTGCTGCATTGAAATCCATTGAGATATATTCACCATAGAAGGTGAGATCCGTAAGTGTGACCCCCTCGGTACTGGAGATCTGTGAAACCTGAATTGTCGGAGGATATGCAATTACTTTTGACGGTTCATTGAGAACCTGATCGGGATACCAGAACTGAATACCTTTAATCTGGGTGGCACTCTCAACGGTTATAAATGGAGAAAGGGCATCTCGAACGGCCAGAACCGATCCGACAGGTTGTTCTTTCATCGGATGTTTGGTCCCCCGGGGTACAGGGCTATTAACACCAATTAAAGAAACATTTTTCTTTAGAATGATCCCGCTGCCAATCGAATAGGGGTCTGCGGATGGCTCAACAAATAGAGCTGCACCGCTTGATGTGGCCCAGTCGATCGCCTTTTGCAGGTTTACTTTATTCATTTCGGGCGAGTTTTCGGGCAATACTCCAAAGGAGCGGATACTTTTCAAAAGGGATTGATTGCCCTCCTGTCCGAAGAGATTGGGAATTAAGGAGAGAACTAGCAGGAGAAGAATGAGATTGGGCTTCATAAAATATTTATATAGAAGTACATAATATAAAAAATTCAACCGCAGAGATCCGCTAAGAAAAACCGCAGAGAACCGCAAAGTATTAGAATTTAGCAGAATAACTCTGCGTTTCTTTGCGCATTCTTTGCGTTTCTCCGCGGTAAAAGACTTTTGATACAGTCTCTAAATTCTCTAATTTGGCATTATTATCTTCCAAAGTTAAAATTTCAGTTTGATAATTCAATCCGGTATTCACCCCCTGTAACCTTAAAACTGACCCTTCCGTTTTTGATTGCAGAAGACTTCGATTCCGGCAGGTTTGCGAAAGGTTTATCGTTAATCCTTATCTTTTTGGGATCATTCCCGGGAACGGCAATAGTTGCAGTCGTGTTTTCCGGAACTTTGAGATAAAGGTTGAAATCGCCGTTCGGATCGAGGTGCCATTCAGCAGCGATTGGCCCAAACGAGGTTGAGACAACTCCCTTTGCCCATTTCAGATCACACAGGTTTGGTTTCACCGAAAAGGTCTTCCACCCTGCGGAGATTGGTTCAACCCCAAGCACTTTTTGCGGCAGCAGCGCCGTCGGACCGGAGCACCAGGCATGAGAGGTTGTCATCAAATCAGTTAGGAAATGTTCAATATCCCAGCATTCGTGCCATGCCCCGTTAAAGAAGGGCGATTTCATCTGTCCACCCCAGTTCTTGCGGATAAAGTCAAGCGCCCACTGAGGTTTACTGTCGAATACGGAACTCACCACATAATAGGAGAATGATTGTTCACTGCTCCGGTTTCCGGCAGCGATTGAATTGATCATATTCTCCTGCTGTGTTTCATCCGTCAATCCATAAAGTAAGGCATAAACCTGCGTTTGTTGTCCGCATTTTTCACTTCCAAAGCTGTCCATAAAGAGTTGTTTTTCGGGCGACCACAACCATTTTCGGATATTTTCTTTTACCTGGTTTGCTTTTTTTGTCCAGAGGGCTGCCTGTTCCGGATCTGAGGCCAGGTTGGCGGCAATCTCCGCAGCTTGTTTTAAGGCAGCATAGTAGAGGCAATTTAACCCCGCAATCTCTTCGCGCTGATCAATTGGAAAAGTCTTGGGATGATCGAGCACAATCCAGCCTGGGACTTTGGATAAAAGTCCATGCTCTTTGCTTAGGTACTGATCGAAAACAGTCATTAATTTTTTCATATTCGGATAAACCTGCCGGATCAGCTCCTTTTTCCCGAAATACTGGTAATACTCACCCAGCATGATGACCCATTCGAGTTCATAATCAGCAAGGTATGCCGAAGTCCCTTTCCCCAGTAGCCAGTCGGTAGGGTAGCGGGAACGGATGGAGCCATCCTCCTTCCACCGTTGTGACCAGGCGCCGCATAAAATATTGTAATGCATAAGGAACTCGGAGCTCTGTCCG
>CAIXCY010000003.1 GCA_903918045.1 uncultured Bacteroidia bacterium | reverse complement strand
CTAAAGAAAGCGCAAAGTGGGTTAAATTTAAGCCGTTTTGGTTTTTTTGTTGATGATAGCAGCAAGGGAGTTTTTAACGATTTTCTCGATCATGTTTTTGCGAGTTTGACGAGGGAAACCTGTGAAGTGAAACTACTTATTGAAAATGAGGCATACAAATATATTCAGATTACAGGCATTACAAGTTTTGAACGTGAAGTGTGCCATATTACTGTTACGGATATATCCGGGTTAAAGCAGGTTAAACATAACCTTCAGAAAATAGTATCTGTTATGGATGCGGCTTTTGAGTCGGTTCATAATGGCATTCTTGTTGTCAGCGATCAGGGTAGGATCATCAAAAGCAACGCCAGGTTTGCTGAGATGTGGCACTTGTCGGATGAAATTGTCAAATCAGGTGATGATGAATGGGTCATGAATCAAATCCTAATCCAACTGGCAAATCCTGACGAGTTTGTGGCGCTGGTTAAATCGCTTTATACCAATCCCGATAAAGAAAGCCTGGATATTATTAACTTTAAGGATGGGCGTGTCTTTGAGCGTATTTCCAAACCATTATACCTTAATGATAAACCCCAGGGAAGAGTTTGGTCTTTTTTGGACATCACCGAAAATGTTCGATCGAAGGAGTTCATCAGGCTGGCAAATTGGAAGTTGGAGAGTATCATTGAGGGTACCCATTTGGGCACCTGGGAATGGAATGTGCAGACAGGTGAAACTGTTTTTAATGAAGAATGGGCCAGGATGATCGGATATACTCTTGATGAATTGGCTCCTGCCTCGATAAAAACCTGGGAGAAATTAACCCATCCCGAAGACCTGGAGAAATCAAACGAACTTCTGGATCGACACTTCTCAGGCGAGTTACCCTACTATAATTGTGAGTGCAGGATTCGTCACAAGATGGGCCATTGGGTGTGGATTCTTGACCGTGGCCGGATAACCAACAGAACCAGGGATGGCAAACCACTGATGATGTTTGGCACCCACAGTGATATCTCCGATCGAAAACGCATACAGGAAGCGCTTATCGCCAGTGAGAAAGAGGCTAATGCAATTATAACAGCACTTCCGGATATGATGTTTGTGATTGATAGGCAAGGGGTTTTTATCGATTATAAATCTGCAACGGAGGATCTTTCTTATCAGACGGAATCGATTATTGGAAAAAATATCCGGGATATTTTGCCGCCCGAGTTTACAGACTTAATAGAGGGAAAAATGGCCTTGATCGCCCAGTCAGGTGAAATGGAGTTATTTGAGTATGATTTGGAGGTTCCAATTAAGGGGAAACGCAGTTATGAAGCCAGAATGGTTCACGGAGGGAACAATGAATACATTACGATTGTGCGTGATATTTCAGATCGTAAGATAGCAGAGGAGCTGATCAGATCAAGCAATGAGCAGCTTCAAAAAGTCAATGCTGAAAAAGATAAGTTTTTCTCCATCATTGCACATGATCTGCGAGGCCCGTTTAATGGATTTCTTGGCCTAACCGAGATAATGGCTGACGATTCGGAAGAGATTAGCAGTGAAGAATTGCAGACTATTGCTTTAGCTATGCGAAATTCTGCGAGAAATGTATTTAAATTGTTGGAAAACCTTCTTGAATGGGCTAGGATGGAACAAGGACTTATTCCTTTCAGTCCAATCAGTTTAAATTTATCTGCCCTGCTATCTGAATGTTTAAAGCCTTTACAGGAATCTCTAAACAGGAAAAAGATTACAATAATGCTAAATGTTTCAGCTGATTTCAATGTTATGGCTGATCCTTATATGATTGCAGCGGTAATTCGAAATCTGATATCGAATGCAATTAAATTTTCTCAAAAAGAGAGTGAAATTTTCATTTCAGCTGTTTTGAAAAAGGATGATTGTATCGAGATTTCGGTTAAGGATTCCGGTATTGGAATGAATCCTGAAATGGCTGCACATTTATTTGAACTATACGCAAAAAACGGCAGAAAAGGAACGGCAGGCGAACCAAGCACCGGATTAGGATTAATCATTTGTAAAGAGTTTGTCAAAAAACATCTTGGAAGCATCTGGGTTGAAAGTGCCGAAACAAAGGGAAGTACATTTTATTTTACTCTTCCGAAAATTTAGAGGAAATTCAAGAGATAGTTTAAAATTGATTTTTCTGCATTATTAATAGTGTTTAACCTCTTATATTGAATCAGATTTTGTTAATATATTTGCAGTCTACAAATTGCAGGATCTGATTTTTTTACATATCGATATCTATGGAAAATAGCTTGGGGGGGAATTCAAAAGATGAACAACCTCTGCGCCAGAAGGCAGAGGAGGCTTTAAAGAAGAGACCATCGCAACTTGATTCAGTACGTTCTGAAGCCGATGTACTCTGGCTTGTTCAAGAACTTGAGGTTCACCAGGTTGAACTTGAAATGCAAAATGAAGAGCTGTTACTTGCAAAAGAGCAAGCCGAGCTTATCGCTGCCCAATACACCGAAATGTACGATTTTGCTCCGGTAGGGTATTTCACGCTCTCTCCCGCAGGTGAGATTATCAAACTTAATTTAGCCGGGGCAAAAATGTTGGGTAAGGAGCGATCAAAGCTAAAAAGTGGCTTATTTGGATTTTATGTAACCGTCGAAACAAAACCACTGTTCAATCATTTTCTGGCGAAGATCTTTAGCAGTAACATCACGGAAAACTGCGATATAGCGCTGTCATCAAATGGTGATCTTCCTATTCATGTTCACCTTAATGGTATCGTTAACGAAGAAAGAAAACATTGTTTGGTCACAATGACTGATATCACAGAAGTCAGGCTGGCAGAAGAAAAACTCAAATCAAGCAAGGATCAATTATCGTTTCTTGTTCATGAAATGCAAGTAGGAGTGCTGCTTCAGGGACCAAAGGCCGAAATGTTAATGAGTAATCAAAAAGCGCTTGATTTGCTTGGGCTGAGTGAGGATCAACTTCTGGGACTGAGTTCTTTCAGCCCTGAATGGAATGTGATCCATGAAGACGGTTCGCCCTTTCCCGGGCAGACACACCCCGTTCCGCAATCTATTGAGACTAAAAAGCCTGTAACTGACGTGGTAATGGGAGTCTACCGGCCAGAAACAAGGGACCGCGTCTGGCTTTTGGTAAGCGCCGTCCCGCAATTAAACAGCGACGGAACAGTCAATCAGGTAGTATGTACATTCATAGATATTTCCAGAAGAAAGAGAGCTGAGCTTGAGCTAATCGATGCGAAAAAAAGAGCTGAGGAGGATAAATTCTTTCTCATTGAATCTCAGCGAATTGGCAAGATTGGTTCCTTTAAAATGGATTTCAAATCTAATAGTTGGACATCATCTGAAGCACTTGACGAAATATTTGGAATTGATAAGCAATATAACCGAAATGCAGAGAGTTGGTTAGATATCGTTCAATCCGAGGATAGGAACGAACTTAATGATTATCTGACTAATGAAGTGATCGGTAAAAGAACGCCTTTTAAAAGGGAATACAGGATTGCCAGAATAAGTGATAAACAAACCAGATGGGTAGAAGGCTACGGAGCTATCTCATTTGACAGTTTGGGAAATATAACTGAAATGATTGGAACTATTCAGGATATCACCGAACGCAAGAAGGCGGAAGAGAAGATCAGGGAGAAGGACCTCCAGGCCAAAAAGCTTTTTGCCAATGCTCCGGGATTAATATATCAGTTTACAAGGCGACCCGACGGAACTTACTTCGTTCCGATAGCCTCGGAAGGTATCCGGGATATTTTTGGATGTACACCCGAAGATGTAGTTCAAGACTTTACTCCGATTAGCAGAGTGATTTACCCCGAAGACTTAGATAGAGTAATAAGTGAGATTGAATATTCTGCCACACATTTGACATACTTTAACTGTGAATTCAGGGTCCGAATACCTGGCAAGGCAATCCAATGGATTTATTCAAGATCTACACCCGAAAAATTGGAGGATGGCAGCATAACCTGGTATGGGTTTAATACTGATATTACAACACGAAAAATTACGGAACAGGAATTAGTCATAGCCAAGGAACATGCAGAACAAAGTGATCGTTTGAAATCGGCCTTTCTGGCTAATATGAGCCACGAAATCCGTACCCCGATGAACGGAATCCTGGGTTTTTCCGAACTATTAAAAGCAGAAGGGCTTAGAAGTGATGAGATGCAGGAATACATCAGCATCATCGAATCAAGCGGTGCCCGAATGCTCAATATTATCAACGACATAATCGATATTTCCAAAATCGAATCAGGCCAGATGGAAATTGACATCAGGGAATCCAATATTAACGAACAGTTGGAATACATTTTTGCTTTTTTTAAACCTGAGGCGGAAGCTAAAGGATTATTCCTCAGCTTTAAAACCAGTTTGAACTCAAAAGAATCAGTGATTAACACTGACCGCGAAAAAGTATTTGCAATCCTTACAAACCTCATCAAAAACGCCATTAAATTCACCCACAAGGGGTCCATTGAATTCGGGTATAATGTGGTAGAGACGCAGCATGAGGTGGTAGAGACGCAGGATGCTGCGTCTCTACTGCAATTTTATGTTAAAGATACCGGCATAGGGATTCCAAAGGATAAGCAGGAATCTATTTTTGAGCGTTTTATCCAGGCAGATATAACCAATACGAGAGCTTATCAGGGGGCGGGATTGGGTTTGGCCATTTCGAGAACCTTTGTTGAAATGCTGGGTGGAAAACTATGGGTAGAGAGCCTGGAAGGAGAAGGATCCCAATTTTACTTCACCCTTCCTTATAGTGGTCTGGCTGGGAAAAAGCCTATCGAAGAAAAGTCCGGTTCGGCAGTCGTACTGGATCATCTAACCCAAGCCCTTAAAGTCTTAATCGTAGAAGATACTTCTGAATCAGCTATGTACCTTGAGATCATTGTCCGCTCATTTGCAAAAGTAATAATAAAAGCTGAATCGGGAATTGAAGCAATTGCAGCATGCAGGAATAATCCGGACATTGACCTTGTACTTATGGATATCCAGCTGCCAGAAATGAATGGATATGAAGCAGTTCAGGAAATACGAAAGTTTAATCCATCGGTTGTTATTATTGCGCAAACTGCTTATGCTCTAATGGGAGACAAGGAAAAAGCTTTTGCAGCAGGTTGCACTGATTACCTGGCCAAACCAATCAAAAAATCTGATTTAATGAATATGATAAATGCCTATTTCGGTGTATGAATTATCAATTAGACTCGCCAACTATAATTTTGCATTCCAAAACGATACCCCCGAAAGCCAAACCAATGAGTAATTCCAGTCATTTGGTGGTAGTAGTAAAAAACAATATCAGAGGTGATCAATTGCGCATAAATAAATTTGTTTAATTTTAGAGCACATTAACAACTTACTCTTAAAGTAATGAAAAATTTATCCCGCAGATCATTTATGAAACTAGCCGCAACGGCTGGAACCGGAGCCTTGGTAATCCCGAATTTACTAAGATGCTCACCCAACAACAGATTAAATTTTGCAGTAATCGGAGTTGGTGGCAGAGGGGAAGCGAGCTGGACCCAGGTTCCTCAGGAGAGCATCGTTGCCATGTGTGATGTTGATGACCGTCAGGCTGCAAAGGGTTATGAGGCATGTCCTAAAGCCAAAAGGTACAAGGATTTTAGAAAGATGTTCGACGAAATGGCGAAGGATATTGATGCCGTCATTATCGCCACTCCGGATCATACCCACTTTGCTGCGGCTATGGCTGCAATGGAGCTCGGCAAGCATGTTTTTGTAGAGAAACCTTTAGCTCACAATATCTGGCAGTTACGCGTACTCAAACAGGCAGCAAAACATTACGGCGTTGTTTCCCAGATGGGCAACCAAGGACATACCACCAATGGAATCAGGCTCGTAAAGGAATGGTACGAAGCGGGAGTTCTTGGCCAGGTTAAGGAAGTTATTGCATGGCAGGGAAAAATTGATCCTATCCATGATGGTTATTTTAGAAAGCCGGATAGTTTTCCACCAAAAGAGGAAGAGATCCCCAAGGGGCTGGACTGGGATTTATGGCAGGGACCGGCGGCAGTCCGTCCTTTCAATAATATTTATGCACCCGGTACCTGGAGAGGTTTCTACGACCTGGGCGACGGGAAACTCGGCGATTGGGCTTGTCACACCCTCGATGCCCCGTTCTGGGCACTCGATCTTGGAATGCCGCACACTGTCGAAGGAACCATACCCAATCCGATGCCAGATCACAGCTGGGTCTCTGAAGAATCGCTGGTCACCTGGCAATTTGCAGCACGCAGAGATAAAGCGCCAGTTACAATGAAATGGTATGAGGGTATTGAAAAACCGGTAATCAGACCTGAATGGGGAGTAGATAAATTACCGGACGGCGGAATGATCATGATTGGTGATAAAAAAACACTGATTACCGGTGGAAGACCCAATGATGCACGGTTACTTGTTCCGGATGCGGAGATGAAGGAATTCCTTAAAAATGCTCCTGCGCAAACGATCCCCCGAGTTGGGGAAGAACAACCTGTCCAGGAGTGGGTTGCTGCGATCAAGAATCATACCCTTCCCGGATCTAATTTCGACTATTCAGCAAGTCTGACAGAAATGATTCAGGTTGGTATTCTGGCACAGCGATTCGGAGGGATAATTAATTATGATGCCGCCAATATGAAAGCAACGGGTCGTCCGGAACTCGATGTACATATTAATGAGCCGGCACGCAAGGGTTGGGATTACGGAAGGAATATTAAGATTTAAACTAGTTAAAATAAGTCCGGTCCGATTTAGAGTCGGGCCCGGACTATTTATGCTAAAATCCTAGTCCGACTTGCAATGAATTCTCAAACCAAAAAAACGATTTAATATAGAAATTTATTTTATTTCATGTTTAGTTAATATCTTAAAAGCTAATTCGATATTCCGGACTACCTGATAAAGTTCGTTGCCACCTTCGGTTCTGCAGCCGGTTCTTCAATCAAACCCTTTGTGGCTTCTTTCATTTTTAATAGCCATGCCATATTTCTTCCCAGAACCCGCATGGTCTGTTTACCTTCCAAATCCTGGGTGACCTCACCAACACCTCTGCCATGAATTACATTCCAGTAATTTGCTGTCGCCATTAACATCTCCGATATACTAAAGTAATGGTTTAAACTATCAAATGTTGATGAACCTCCTGTCCGCCGCAATGCCACAACCGAAGCTCCAACTTTGTGCCGAAATAAGTTACCGTTTGCCCCTGAAACATAAAAGACCCGATCCAGAAAACTTTTCAAGGTTCCAGCAATTCCGGAATAATAAACAGGTGAACCAATGATTATACCATCAGCTTTTTTTAGCTGCTTGATCCACTTATTGATATCATCGGACTTGATTGAACATTCTTCGTCCTTATTTACAGCACATTTGCCACATGCCGTACACCCATGAATCAATTTATGCCCCACATGAAGAATCTCAAAATCGATACCACTGGCAACAAGTTCATTACCCACCATGTTTAGTGCTTGAAAAGTATTACCCTCCTTTTTGGGGCTTCCGTTAATCGCTATTACTTTCATATATAACTGCTTAATTTTCTATAAATTGTAATGTTTTAGATCTTTTGTGCAATCACCTGACTCAACCCGGATTCAAATTCAATTCTTGAGATGTTCACAAATCCTGCATCCTTAAGCATCTCTGTCACCTCCTGCTCTGTAAAGCAATCTCCTGCTTCTGTCCCAACCAACATATTTATTGCGAAAATGGCTCCAGCTGTAGGTTGGGTTCTGTCATTATTCATAATCCAATCCTGAATGATAATTTTCCCATTGCCATTCAGCGCCTTATAACATTTCCTGATCAAATCTTTATTTACCTCCAAAGAATTGCTGTGAATAATTGCCGACAAAAAGAGCAGATCGAAACCGCAGGGTAACTCATCGATGGTGTAATCACCGGTGCATAATTTAATTTTATCTGAAAAGCCCTCTTTTTCAATAAATTGCCTGGTGATAGGTACCACATTGGGTAAATCAAAAACCATTGCGTCCATTTCCGGATTCAGGGAGAGAAAGGCCATGGAATAGGCACCGGAACCCCCACCAATATCCAAAATCCGCCTGATGCCTGAAAGGTCAATATTCCGTAATTGTTCCGGAGCCTGTTTAATGGCCCTGTTATGCATGGCTGATATAAAAGAGAAAAGCCAATCATCACCCCGGTCATTAATTTCAGCAGGATGAGCCGATTTTCCGGTTCTAACCACTTCCGTTAGATGACTCCAGGTATTCCACAAATGGTTTGAATGCATTAATCCTCCCAGGTAGTTTGATCCTTTCCTGGAAAGAAAAGTGAAACTTTCTTCAGTGTTAAAATACAACTGGTCTTGTTTTTTAAGAAATCCTAAGGAAACCAAGCCATTGAGCAGTCGTTCGCAGGCATGGTCATTTAAATTCAAGGCGTTTGCAATTTGGATGGAGGTAGACCCTGATTCTTCAATGGTTGTAAAAATATCCAGTTCAAACCCGCTTAATAATATTCTGCTTTTTTGAAAAGACGCAACAAATTCCCGGATAGCATTTGGATTCATAATGTTGGATTTTAATGTTTTAAATAGATTGAAAAACAGTCCTTGTAAAGTTGCCAAATATTTTAACGCGAAACACTCATAAATTGATGTTTTCAAAAGGTGCACCTGCAAGATATCTTATTACACTTGTAAGTGACAAAACTCCTTGGCAAGTGGCCTTTCCTAAAATGCGATTGAAAATCGCATCACCCATCTCAGGCAAAGATTTGTGTTAGACGAAAAGGGTGCTTCGATTTGCAATCGCTGAAATAACCATATAAAATGCGATTACAAATCGCATAACCCAACTTTTATCACGGAATATTTCTTGCCGATGAAATCAACCCTGCAATTTTGTGGAATTAAGGAGGTGGACTGACAAATTCTTCTGCTAACAACCAAATTACTGCAATTGGGAACCCTTCTTACTCTGGAAATGACCTATCCGTTCATGGGAATCCGATAAGTCAAATGGTTATACAGCCCGCAAGTGCCAAAGAGTGGGAACCCTATCTTCTTCCGGAAAAGCAAATCGCTTCGTTTACCAGGAATGGGTTTATCACTGGAATAAGGATCCTCGATGAGGAACGGGTGGAGATTCTGAATAATGAACTTGCCCGTTTTCAAACATTAACTTCTGAAGAGAAAGCGCTTTTTTAAATGATGAACAATTGGTGGCTTTTGAACACAGGATTGCCAATGAGTTGCCAAAAGGGTATGTCAGCTTCCACCTTCCATTAACCATGCACGGTTCGTATTCCAATATGTCCAACCGATCCCGGAGATCAACCGTGATTAATACGAGGATCAACGGACATTAGGGAACCTTGCCGGATATGACCGTTTGGATGCGTTAAAAAGCTTTACCGAAATGATTCATGACAAACCTCTCGATAGCCATTTTTTTCCACAATTTTTGACGGAGATAAAGAATTGGAAGCCAAGGGTCATGAAATTCCCAAAGTAAATTATGAATAATCAGCTAACTGATAAATTCATAATTCTTCCTGTTATTATCCGGATTGAAAAACTTTGCTTAATTTTAACCGGACATGAATTTCCATTAAAATGAAAAAATATCACCTGATTTTCCTGCTTCTTCTTATCACTTTTGCATTGAATGGCCAAAACATAGGACTAGCCATTTCCAGAATGGGAGATACAAATGTTGAGACCTTTGATGCCGGATGGCTGTTTAAACGATATGGCTTACAACCTGATGGATCTTCAGTTACAGAGCCCGAAAATCAGGAATCCGAAAAAATAACCGATGGCGCATGGCGAAAACTCGATCTGCCACATGACTGGGCTATTGAGGGGCCATTCCGTTTGGAACTTACAGGAGAAACTGGTAAATTACCCTGGAAAGGGATCGGCTGGTATCGAAAACATTTCAAAGTCCCTGCCACTGATTCGGGGAAACAAATCTTTTTAGATTTCGACGGAGCGATGGCCTATGCCCAAATCTGGCTCAACGGTCAGTATGTGGGAACCTGGCCTTACGGATACAACTCTTTCCGGATGGACCTTACCCCTTTCGTACAATTCGGGAAAGAAAATATCGTAGCTGTCCGTCTCGATACGGAGAAATGGGATTCTCGGTGGTATCCCGGAGCAGGAATTTACCGCCACGTATGGATCGTAAAAACAAGTCCGGTACATGTCGGGCATTGGGGCACCTTTATCACAACACCTCAAATCTCGGATGCTTCAGCAACAGTTAAGATGGATTTAACCATTGAAAATCAAGGAAAATCGGCTGCTGAGGCAACCATTCAGACTGTAATCCATGAGCTGGATGGCAAAAACAAACCCGGAATTAAAGTGGCGACTTTCAAAAGTGTGATGCTGAAACTTGAAGCAGGAAAGAGCAGCACTATAAATTCCGAAACCAAAGTAATTAACGCCAAACGGTGGGATATTAAATCACCAAACCGTTATGTTGCTAAAACCACAATTGCCGTTGGGGGTAAAATAATCGAGACTTACAACACCCCATTTGGAATCCGCACCACCGAATTTACAGCCCGTAACGGCTTCCTGCTGAATGGCCGGCGTGTCGAAATCCAGGGGACCTGCAACCATCATGATTTAGGCTCTTTAGGCGCTGCAATCAATACAAGCGCCTTGCGTCGCCAACTAACAATTCTCAAAGAGATGGGTTGTAATTCCTTGCGAACCTCTCATAATCCTCCCGCTCCCGAATTGCTCGAACTGGCCGATCAAATGGGTTTCCTGGTATGGGATGAAGCGTTCGATTGCTGGAAAAACGGGAAGAAAAAACTGGATTACAATAAGCTTTATGAGCAGTGGCATGAAAAAGATCTAAAGGCAATGATTCACCGCGACAGAAATCACCCATCAGTGTTTATCTGGTCAATTGGAAATGAAGTATTGGACCAGCGTGATGTGGAGATGACTAAACATCTGGCAGGCATCGTACGCAGCGAAGATCCGACCCGACCAGTTTCAAACGGTTACAATGATCCCGACAGGAGCCGTGAGGTAGGATCTCCGGTTTCATTGGATATCATGGGGGTCAACTATTTTTTCAATCAACAACCTAAATGGGACGCCGATCCGCGTTATTTGAACAAGCCCACACTGGGTAGCGAAACATCCTCTTGTGTAACTTCACGTGGTGAATATTTCTTTGGAACAGATTATAAAAACTGGCAGGTCTCATCTTATGACTATGCCAGGCCTGACTGGGGATGCACCCCGGATGAGCAGTTCCGCACAAATGCCAAATATCCCCATTTATTGGGTGAATATGTATGGACCGGTTTTGACTATCTGGGTGAACCTACTCCATACAATTCCGACGAGACCAACCTGCTGAATTTTAGAAACGATCCGTCTAAAAGGGCTGAGCTGGAAAAAAAGATGGAAGAGCTCCGTTTAAACAATGAACCATCACGAAGCAGTTATTTCGGCATTGTAGATCTTGCCGGATTTCCCAAGGACCGGTTTTATCTCTACCAGTCTCATTGGCGTCCCAATTTTCCAATGGCCCACATCCTCCCTCATTGGAACTGGAGCGAGCGTTTGGATTCGATAACACCTGTCCATGTCTATACCTCAGGGGACGAAGCTGAATTATTCCTAAATGGGCAGAGCCTTGGCCGGAAAATCAAAAAGACAGGAGAGGATTTCCGCCTGGTATGGGACAATGTAAAATATGCCCCCGGTGTAGTTAAAGTGGTAGCCTACAAAAACGGAAAACAATGGGCTTCTGACGAAGTTGCAACTACCGGTGCAGCCTCAAAGTTAAATCTTACGGTCAACCGAACCTCCATCACATCCGATGGATCTGATCTGGCTTATATCACCGCAAAGATTCAAGACAAAAATGGACTAACGGTACCCCGCTCAAAACACATGTTGAAATTTTCCATTGAAGGTCCGGGTGAAATCGTTACCACCGATAACGGCGATGCGACAAGTTTTGTCCCTTTTCAAAGTCACGAGAGGGAGGCTTTCAATGGAATGGCGCTTGTGATCGTAAAAGCTAAAAAAGGGGCCAACGGGAACTTTACGGTTAGAGCCATTAGCGATAATCTTGAAAGCGGGAAAGTAATCATACAAACCATTCCCTGATCTAAAAATTAATCCAAAATAAACCCCGGATTTTGAAATCCCGCAAAGAAAATAATCCAAACCCGCTTTGGGTAATCTTAGCCCTTGTCGCAGGAACTGTTATAATTATCGGCTTAGCCCCAGGAATGGGGATCCTTGAAACCATTAATTATTATGCCCATTTGAATCTTGATAAAATTCACCTTTGGGGTTACTCAATCTTAACAAGTTTGCTGATCTTTTTTGCTTTCTATTTTATTGGTAAAAAAGGGTTAAAGCCGGCGCTTATGAACTATGTGCTACTCTCTTTTGGCGTAATTTGTTTAACGATTTACCTGTTGTACCGCTATGGGGCTCCACTTTATGAGGTAATCTACACTGACTTTTTTGGGGTCGTAAATAAAATTTCATAATTAAGGTCTGCAGAAAAAAAAAATCAAACCACGATGTGGCTATCCCTCAATAGAAAAACGAAACCTATGGAAAAGGAAAAAAGACAATTTCAGCTCCGGAAGATTTAGGACTGAATTTTGAGTTAAATTGTTAATATTGATTTCTGCTCGGGTACCGGATTTCACTGGGTTCTTTATCTCCGATTTCGTTTCACAACACTGAGCGTTATTCAGATTAAACCCTTGCAGAATCGTAAAGCATTAAAATCCAGCAGGTATATCTGTGTAACTTTGCGCCTTCATTGCGTTTCTCGGCGGTTATAAGACTTTTATCAGATTCCCCCCTTTACCTGATTGAATATTTATACTTATACTTCTCAAATAACTGCGTTTGCTTATTATCGAGGTTGATTGCCCTGCCCTGAATAAACGCCTCAGTTACCTTGCTGCTTTTCATATCCAGCAGATCCCCTTCACTGATTACAATATTGGCATCCTTCCCTTTTTCGAGGGAACCAGTAAGATTCTCGATCCCTAAAATCTTAGCCGCATTTAAGGTGATCGATATAAGCGCCTCCTCTTTGGTTAAGCCGTATGCGGCCATTGTTCCTGCCTGAAATGGGATATCGCGCTGACGCCAGTAACCAAATCCCTGATCCTCACAAATCGTAAAAACGACCCCTGCCTTTTGAAGGGCTGCGCCGTTTTTATAAGGCTGGTCCACATCATCATCGTCAGTCGAAGGTAAACTATGTGGTTGAGCCAATATTACAGCCACGTTATTTTCCCTAAGTATCTCAGGAATAATCCAGCTGTCACTCCCACCAACTATAACCAGTCTGAAACTAAACTCCCTGGCAAAATCAGTGGCTATCATCATTTCACGAACCAGGTCGCAATGCACAAAGAAAGATTGTGACTGACTAAACAATCCCTTGACTGCTTCAAATTTTAAGTTGATTTTTGAATGAGTAGATTCATTATTATACGCTTTTGCTTCCCTGAAAAAAGTCCGAACCTCCTCGATTTTATCGAGTCCCTGTTTGACCGCATCAACCTGTTCTGCGGAGCCTCTGCCGGGCTGAACAGCCTGATTAAGTAATACCGGCATATTGAAATGAATTCCGTTATCCGTTTTATAGGCAGCATCTTCCCAGTTCCAGGCATCGAGCTGCACCACCGAGGAAGTGCCGCTTAAAATGCCCCCCGATGGCACAATATGAGCCAGCAAGATTCCATTACTCCTTAACGTATTGATAATCTTACTATCCGTATTATAAGCCACAAGTGAATGAACATTCGGATTCATGTTTCCAACCTCAACATAATCAGCAGTTGATCGCACTGCACCAACCTCAATTAATCCTAAATTAGTACTTGCTGCAATGATGCCGGGATAGATCTGTTTTCCCTTTGCATCTACGATTTTTGTTGATGGTGAAGGAGTAATATCACCCGTGCCCACTGAAATGATTTTCCCTTTTTCAAAGAGAATATATCCATTTTCGATCACCTGACCGGTACCGCAATGGATCGTTGCATGTTTAACCATCACAGGATTGTCCTGAGGTGGCGATGGGTGCATATTCTCCTGTGCGTTTACTGTGAAGCTTCCAATCAGGAATAGATTAAAAAATATTTTTCTCATATTAGTTTGCTTTAAAAGCTTATTTAATGCATGTATAATTAAAAATTTTAAATTTATTGCTGGAGTTCTGTTGATGTTTGCCGGTGCTCCAACCGATCCTGCAAACTATTCCCATCGTGACAACCCTCCTGACAATAGTTTCTTACCCCAAATGAAGGGGTAGCGGGAACGGTCTTTTCGCCCCCCTTTTTCGCATTGATCATCTTTTGGATTAACCGGGTTCGTTCTTTCAGAATTTCTTCTCGAAGCTGCAGATCTTTCACCCGGTCAAAATAAACTATTCCATCAACAAGGGTTATTTCTGCTTTGGCATAAATGCTCAGCGGATGATCGCTCCACAATACCAGGTCAGCATCCTTTCCTACTTTAATGCTTCCGGTCCGGTCGCCAACATGGAGCATCGTGGCAGGATTAATTGTAACCATCTTCAAAGCATCCTCTTCTTCCATATTGGCATATTTTACGCTCTTTGCCGCTTCCTGATTAAGCCTTCGGGCCATCTCCGGATCATCACTGTTGATAGCGACATTTATTCCCTCCTTTTGCATGAGATAAGCATTTTGCGGAATAGCATCGATGACCTCCATTTTATAACTCCACCAATCACTAAAGGTGGATGCATTGGCCCCATGGGCTTTCATTTTATCGGCAACCTTATATCCTTCGAGAATATGGGTAAAGGTATTGACCGTAAAATTAAATTTATCGGCCACCTTGATTAGCGAGTTAATCTCACTTTGAACATAGGAATGACAGGTTATGAACCTCTTCTTATTTAGGATTTCAGACAATGCTTCCAGCTCAAGATCCTTTCGCTTTCCTTTACCGGACTTCTGATATTCAGCAGCCCGGGTGAAAGCATCGGTCAACACCTCTTCAACCCCCATCCGGGTATCCGGAAACCTGGGATTACTCGAATAATAGGAGCGCTTTACATTTTCGCCAAGAGCAAATTTTATAAACGGATCCCAATTATCAAATTTAAGTTGCGACGGATCGGAACCCCAGCGAAGTTTTATTAGTTGCGTCTGTCCTCCAATTGTATTGCAGCTACCGTGAAGAATATGGGTACTAGTTACTCCACCACTTAATTGCCGATAAATATCGATATCCTCAGGATTTATTACGTCACCAATCCGGGTCTCCGCAGTAACACTCTGAGAACATTCGTTGATATCACCCGATGCTGCAATATGAGAGTGTTCGTCGATTATGCCAGCTGACAAATGCTTACCGGTACCATCAATTATCCTGGCGGTGGTCTCCCTTAAATTCGTCCCTATTTCAGCAATCTTGCCGTTCCTGACCAGCACATCGGTATTGTCCAATTTCCCCGCTTTCTCCGAAGTCCAGACCGTTGTATTTTTAATTAATATGGTCTCCTGTCCTGGCAATTGCTTAAATCCATAACCGTTGAACGGAAACGTAACCTCACTCTCAATCTTAAAATCTCCTTTTTTAAGTTTGGTAGTATCGGCATTGAGTGTAGTCTCTCCCGTCCTTGTTGCAATCCAGCTTATCCATTTTCCATTTGCTGTCTGACCACTTCCACTCCAATTTTCATCACTCATCACACCACTTAGCATAACTTTAAAAGTAGTATCTTTCTTAGAGGTAATTGTCAGTTTAATCAGCCTATCATTCATTTGAAGTTCGGATTTCAAGGTATCCTTGCCAATCAAAAGCGAAAAAGGTTTGGCAGCATCGCCTTTAAGTTCCAAACGGTAGGTGTCACTGTTAAATACCAGGGAATAATGACCTCTTCGGTCTTTCCAACCGTCCTCCTTTACGAGGTATTTATTTCCCTGAATCCAGTTTTGAAAGATTACTGTTTTATCCTCAAAAACAGGACCCGAAGTGATCAGGAAATTTGCAATTTTCCCACTCTCCAGACTACCTACCTGATCGTCGATTTTCAATAACATTGCAGGTATTTTTGTCAGAGCATCCAATGCTTTGGCTTCACTTAGTCCGGCCCTGATTGCCTTACGGAGATTTGCCGAAAATGAATTCAGATCTTTAAGCCCATTAGCCGTCAGAGCAAAACTGATATTTGCCTTTTCGAACGATGCCGGATTCAGCGGCGCCATCTCCCAATGTTTTAAATCGGCCAGCGAAACAAATCGTGCATCAGCAGAGTCATCGACATCCATCGCCAGCGGAAAATTCAACGGGAGGATAAACGAGGTATTTATTCCCTTTATTTCATCGATCCGCTGGTATTCGTTTCCAGCTCCTTTGATGATATACTGAACTCTGAATTCAGTACCAATTTTAGCCGCTCTCAGATCACTCCATTTGTCGTTGCTCTCGAAAATCTGGGGCAACGACAGGTTATCATTGAAAGCCTTCAACGAAAGATTTATTCCCTCCTCAGCAGGTTTGGACTGGTACCACTGTGCGTCGAGATAGTTTTGGCGTAAAAGAGCAATTGCTCCCATTAAAGAAGTCGGATAATCCTGGGTACTGCTCCCCTTGTCAAATGAAAAATTTGCCGATGCTTTCTCTTTTAGCATTACCTTATTCTCCTTCTCCAGTCCAAGGGTTACGACCGTTCCTGTGCCACGTGATATCCCGTCCATCTGGTGGGTAAGCACAGTTCCGATTCCGATTGCGCGCAACTCCTTAGCCTTCGCAGCATTAACCCTGAATAATTCTGAACCATTCGTTTCAGACCGGATAGCCTGATTCCATCCATAGGCACCCTTGGAATTTGAAAGTACCCGGGAACCGCCGGGATCACTTTTACCGGCCTGCATTCCATAATCTGAAAAGATGTCAATAAACGACGGATAGATATATTTCCCCTTGCAGTCAACAATTACGGCATCCTTAGGTGTTGGTAGGGCTGTACCTATATTCTCAATCTTCCCAAGCCTGACAATCATTGATCCATCTTGCAGAGTAGTTCGGGAATCCTTAACAATAGTGGCATGAATAAATAGGTAACACCCTTCGCGTGGGTTAGCAACATCATTCACAGGAAAGGTATTCTGTCCATTCGAATTTAGGGCAAATAAAACGGATATAAAAAGAAGAAAAACAGTTGATTTTATCATTGACTGACTATTTTGATGTAGGTAGTGATGCGCTAAAAGTAATAATTCACAGGGAAACTCCTTGTTATATATAATAGGAATATTGAAAGCTGAAATGAAATCAATGACTAATGCCCAGGAAAAGATCAAAGATTCTGAGTGGGCATCCAAAAATTTGGATACTAGGTCAAATGACAGCACTTTACAATCCATAAATTTCGGAAGATTGCTTCAGCACTCCAAGGATTAATTATCAAATTATAATAGCATTTTGGAGTGCTTCGCAATGACATTTAAGTCATTTTAAGAATAAAGAATCTCAATAAAATTGCCATTAAAAAAACCTGCCAAAATGGAAGATGTCCCGTACGGTTTATTAATTCAACCCTTTAAACCGACTTCTGTATTCTGAGGGTGGTAATCCGTGAATTTTTTTGAATTGTTTATTAAAATGGCTCAGGTTGTTAAATCCGCTGTCGAGGCAAACCTCGAAAATATTCAGATCTTTATCCATCAACATCTTACATGCCAATTCAACTTTCAACTGATTCAGATACTCAAAAATTGTCTTTCCCATATTCGTCCTGAAAAAACGGCACAGTGAACCTTCGGCCATATTTACCAGTTCGGCCAACCGCTTTAAATCAATCTGTTCCCGGTAATTATTCATCAGAAACTCGTGAATCACTGCAATCCGTTTATTCCCGGTTGTAAAACGCATCTTCAGGTACTCCCTACTGGCGAGTTGAATATTAGTCTCACTGCGGCCGATAATGTCCATGAGTTTAAAAAAATGAAGCATCCTGTCAAAACTTTTCAGGTATGGAAGTTGAAGCATCAGTTCACTTACTTCATTGAGGGTTTGCCCTACAATCTGAATTCCGCGTTCGGACAATACCATCGCCCTTGCGATAAATTTAAACTCAGGCAACATTAAAAGCTGAGGAGAGACAACCTCTGAATTAAACTGAAGAAACACCATCTCGAGAGTCCGTGATGAATGAGTCCGGGTTTCCTTATCCGCAATCCATACATGGGGAAGATTCCGGCCGATAAAAACCAGATCACCGGGTTGAAATTCTTCGATCGAATCGGCTACAATTCGCTTACCCGACCCTTCCAAAATAAAACTAATCTCAAAATTATTATGATAGTGCCAGGTGCTTTTCTCCATGTTATCCTGAAAGATCCCGATCACAAATGATTCATCATCTTTTATCCCTATTTTTTCATAAGATGCCGCCATAATGGTAATAACTGAACTAAAAAGAAACAATATGTGAATATCGCATCGAAAATAGTAAAAATTGATGTTGATTTAATTCAGAAGGATTTTTATTTTTGTTGTACCAATTAACAGGTACAGGCTAAAACCACTAAATTATGGAAGATTTACTCGTAAAGTTACTTGAAGCAGTTGAATTTGGCAAAGTAGATAAGAAGTCACCGTATCCTCCCCAACTTCGGGATATGGATGGAGCCCATGAATTAACAATTAGTGCTATTGAAGCGGGGATAAAACCACAAATAATTCTCGAGGAGGCATTGATTCCTGCGATGTCTAAAGTGGGTAAGAAGTTTGCCGAGTGCAAAATCTTTGTCCCACAGATGCTGATGTCAGCCAGAGCTATGGGGGCCTCCATGTTTCAGTTAAAACCTTTTTTTGCATCTGGTGCAATTAAAACGAAGGGGACCTTTATAATTGGAACGGTGAAGGGTGATTTACATGATATTGGTAAAAATCTTGTCTCGATGATGGTTGAAGGCGGCGGCTGGTCAATTGTGGATTTAGGTGTTGATGTTGGTTCCGACAAGTTTGTGGAGGCGCTTAAAAACAACCCGGGAGCTGTTGTTGGTCTCTCTGCACTATTGACCACCACGATGGTAAATATGGGGGAAATTGTCTCAACAATCAGAGTGCATGCTCCAGAAACAAAAATACTTATTGGCGGAGCGCCTGTAACAGCTGAATTTTGCCAAAATATCGGCGCCGATTTTTATGCACCCGATCCGCAAAAGGCGGTTGAATATATGAATTTATTGGCATCATAAAAATATTTTTCACTTAGGTAGAGACGCACAGCCGTGCGTCTCTGCATTGCAACAATATCAATCCATTTTTCGAAATATCAATGCGATAAAATTATCGCAAAGTAGGTTTATTTGCTTTTTTTAAAGTCCTGTAATATTATGCAAATTATTAATATTCAATATCATGAAGTATAAAATCTTAGTTATTAATGATCCAAAGGAACTCATGTTTGGGATTGCCCCAAACCCCGTAAAAACGAGACGCGGATTAGAAATTGGTGGTGGACAAGTTTATGCAGAATTGAATTTCACCCTTCCGGTTATGAGTATTAATAACAGCACGCTTGCACAGGTTTATACCCATTACCGCGAAATCGCAGAAGGGGCGCTTGAGCATGCCCTTCACATGAACTCGAAAGGTATAGTACTTGAATTTGAGACCCTTCTTGAAATGACAAAGACACCTTCAATTGGAGTGGAAATTGTCAAAATAATGAATGGAGTTTGCGAAAATTATTACCAGAAACATGGGCTCTCTTCAGAAATACGGCTAACTCCCAATGACTTGCGCGAATTTGAGCGACCGGCTCGTCAGCGGAGTTCTCAGCATCTTGAACCCATGATGGAACTCTTCGAACAGGGGATGATTGCCGGCGGTGACCTGTTGTCGATCGAAAGTACCGGAGGCAAAGAGGTCTCAGACGAGGCGCTAATGATGTGCGATGTTAAAGGGATGGTATTTGCTCTGGCCGTTTTAGGAGTAAGAGACATGCACTTCCTTTGGGAGAAAATTGTTGGTCTGGCCAATAAACACGGCAAAATTGCAGCTGGCGATTCTGCATGTGGCTTCGCCAATACTGCCATGGTTTTGGCAGAGAAGAAATATATTCCTAAAATATTTGCAACCATCGTGCGGGTTATATCAGTTGTCAGATCAATTGTTGCCATGGAAGAGGGGGCTATTGGTCCCGATAAGGATTGTGGCTATGAAGGGCCGTTTTTAAAGGCAATTACCGGAATTCCGATTTCGATGGAGGGGAAAACAGCAGCCTGTGCACACCTTAGTCCGTTGGGAAATATAGCCTCCGCCTGCGCCGACCTTTGGAGCAACGAATCGGTCCAGAACATCAAACTGCTATCGGGGATGGCTCCCACCGCCTACCTGGAACAGCTTGAATACGATGCCCGCCTGATGAATGCAGCGCTCCATGCAGGTAAAGTGCACTCCCATATTCTTCAGCAATTGCTTGTAGCCTCCGATATCTATACAGATCCGCAGGCACTGATCCTTTCACCTGAAAATGTAATTCGGATTTCCGGTGAACTGGTAAAAGGGGACTCTTATGTAGCAAATGCAAAAAACGGCGCCCTTGCAGCGCTTGACATTATTGAAGAGGCTTTGTTATCCGGAAAAATGAAACTTCCGGAACTTGAAACCGGTTACCTGCCAATCCTTCGAGACGATCTAAACAGTATTCCCGACAATGAGAGCGAGTTCATTGCTATGATGCTTCCACTTCTGGATGAAACAAAATTCACCTTAGCTGAATACGGACTTTGAAGGATGGTTAATGAATAATGGTTAATAGTCAATTGTTAATAGTTAATGGTTAATGTGAAAATTCCGGTAAATATTATTACAGGTTTTCTGGGTTCCGGAAAGACCACAGCAATTATCAGACTTCTCAATAATAAGCCTGCTGGTGATAAGTGGGCAGTAATTATCAACGAATTCGGGAAAGTTTCAATCGACAGTCAAACATTGCGTTCATCGTCAGATTCCGGGAACATCTATGAAGTCTCAGGAGGATGCATCTGTTGCTCAGCCAAGGGGTATTTCCGTGAAAACCTGGAGCAGATAATCCAAACCGGCTCCTTCTCACGTATAATCATAGAACCAAGCGGGCTGGGTGGTATTGATATGGTTTCTGAAATCGTTCAGGCAATGAGCAATCTTCTCCTGATGTGGATAATTTGCACGGTTGATATCCTCGGACTTGAAATCGAAAAACTTCAGCGACTGCCGATCTATCGCAATCAAATCATGAAAGCCGATGTGATTGTTTTCACCAAATGTGACTTATTGGCTGAGAAAGCAACTGAAAATCGGCTGGTTGAGAAATTCAAATCACTATATCCCGGAAAACCTTGTTATCTAAATAGCCAGGATAACTCTTTCTGGCCTTCACTTTTGGATCCAAATGCTTCAGAAAAACAAGTGGATACATTTCGGATGATCTCATCGATGGACATTCACCTTACGGATGCTAATTATCAATCATACAATTATTTCTATAATTCGGACATTATTTTCTCAACCCAAAAGGTTGTCATATTCTTACAAAATAATCCGGAAATTTTCAGGGCTAAAGGTTACCTGAATACAGATGAAGGTTGGATGCTCCTAAATTTCACGCACACTGGTTCTCATTTTGAACTGTGTTCGTTAAAGGCACAAAGCCAGCTGATCCTGATTGCCGAACGGTCCCATTTTAAGTCCGGGGAGAACTTTGAATCGGAACTAAATTCTGCATTTTTTGTACCTCCACAATCTGGCGAATGAATTTGACAGATACTTTTTTCTTTGCGATAGTCTGTGTACTTTGCAGCGCCAAAATTTAGATTCTCTAATCTTTTCCGGCACTAAATTCTTATGAAGAAACATACCATCTCCCTCCATCCACTTGGAAAAGAGCTAAGGGTCAATGACCAGACACCCCTGATCGATGTTCTCCATGAATTTGGGGTAGAGTTTCCTTGCGGGGGTAAAGGGACATGCGGAAAATGCAAGGTCAGGTTACTCGAAGGAGATCTTGAAATTTCAGCGGAACAGCAAACAAAACTAGACCTTCTTGGGCTCACAACCGACTGGAGACTAGCCTGTTACAGCATGTGTACCGGTGATATTACACTCGAAATTGAACAATTTAAACACCTGATTCTTGCTGATGAAACCGAATTCAGTTTTACACCTGCCTTTGGTTATGGTTTAGCTGTTGACCTGGGAACCACAACACTTGTTGCACAATTAATTGATTTGACTAACGCTCAGGTTATGGCTGTTGAATCGATGCTCAATCCGCAGGTCCGGTTCGGGGCAGATTTGATTTCACGGATCCAGGCTTCAATGGATGGTTCTGCAGCTGAAATGACACAAATCATCCGTTCGGCGATTGGGACAATGATAAGCCAAATGCTGAAAAAACACGAGGTTCAATTAGAAGAAGTAATCCTTGTTGGCAACGCTGTAATGCAATTAATCTTCTGCGCTTGCGATGTATCACCCCTTTCTGCCTACCCCTTTCATACCTCAAACCTTGGGATAAAAATCTTGAATACGACTGAATTAAACTGGAAATTCCAGGTAAGAGACAGCGTAAAATTCTATCCTTCCATCGGAAGTTTTGTCGGCAGCGATATATTGGCAGGTATAGTTGCTACCGGATTACACCTAAAAGAAGAGTATACTGCCCTGATTGATCTCGGAACGAATGGTGAAATTGTAATCGGGAACAGGGAACGGATCGTTTGTGCTTCAACTGCAGCGGGCCCCGCATTTGAAGGGGCAAATATCTCGATGGGGATGAGAGCTGTAACCGGAGCTATTTCGTCACTAAATCAGGTAAATGGAGAGCTTGAGGCCACCGTGATCGGAAATACACCAGCCAAGGGGATCTGCGGAAGCGCACTTATTGATGCAGTTGCAATACTCCGTAAGATTGATAAACTAGGGATGTTCGGTGAAATAAATTCAGGCGAGGGTGACATCCTATTGACTGGCAAAGTTCGGCTTACTCAAAAAGATATCAATGAATTCCAGCTTGCAAAGGCAGCAATTGCAGCAGGACTCACAATCCTGGCAAAAAATTTATCGATTGAATTATCCGATATCAGTAAGCTGTATATCGCCGGTGGATTTGGAAATTATCTTAATATTGAAAATGTCGTTGAAACCGGAATGATTGAACTGCCCGCAGAAAAAATAGTTAAAATGGGAAACACCGCACTTATCGGTGCAAAAATGTTTTTGTTTACTGACCTTAAAATCACAGAGGAGATATTGAAAAAATCAACACTTATAAATCTTGAGGCAAATCACGATTTTCAGGATATCTATGTTGATAAAATGCTATTTCTATGACTAATCCAGGAACGTTAAATATTATAGAATTCAGAATAAACGCTAAGCTCCTACCATTTTTTTTTATAGGTTTGCCTCCGGTTAAATCACATCATTTCCCGGCCATTCGTCAGGCAACCAAAATCACTCAATAATGAAAGAAATAAATCGCAGATCGTTTGTGCAAAAATCGGGAATTATTGCCGGTACAACTCTTGCGGCATCGCTGGTACCCGTAAGTGTTAGTTGCAGTAGTCCTTCTGATCATATCGGAGTCGCGCTGATAGGATGTAAAAACATGGGTTTCACAGACCTTGAAGCCTTTCTGGATGAGCCAAATGTAACTTGCATTGCACTTTGCGATATTGATCAAAAAATCCTCGAAGCGAGAACTGCTGAAATTGAAAAGCGGACAGGTAAACGCCCTCAGGTTTTCAGCGATTTCAGAAAATTACTCGAATTAAAAGAGATTGATGTTCTTATCATTGGAACACCCGATCACTGGCATGCCTTAATTATGATCATGGCCCTCGAAGCAGGTAAACATGTCTATGTTGAAAAACCGATGGGGCATAGTATTGAAGAGTGTCTGACGATGGTTAAAGCAGCGGCGAAATATCCCAAACAGGTTGTTCAGGTTGGAATGTGGCAACGGAGTTGCAGGCACTGGCTCGATGCATCTGAATATGTCCGCTCAGGAAAACTTGGAGATGTTAACCTTGTGAAAGCATGGATTTATAAAGGGATGGGAGAAGCTGTTCCTGCACAACCTGATTCGGAAGCTCCCAACTATGTTGATTATAACATGTGGCTCGGACCTGCACCCAAACGCCCCTTTAATAAAAACCGGTTCCATTACGATTTCAGGTGGTTTTGGGATTATGCCGGAGGGGCAATGACCGATTGGGGAGTACACCTGCTTGATTTTGCCGTTTATGGGATGAACGCGGGATATCCGGATTCTGTGGCCCCGGGCGGCGGTTGCTACCTCAACAAGGGTATTATCGAAACTCCTGATATTCAACAGGCTATCTACAGTTATCCCAAACACACCATGATCTGGGAATGTGGTTTAATACCGCGCATGGGGCCATACGGAATGCATCATGGGGTATCTTTTACAGGAACCCGGGGAACACTGATTGTCTCCCGAAATGGCTGGCTCGTAACTTCAGAAGTGAGCAATATAGATAAAAAGAAATATATCGAAGATGTTCCGAACCAACCCCCGATCGGAGGTTTGAAAGAACATGTGAAAAACTTCCTGAACGGAATCCGAAAAGGGGAAAAACAAAATGCATCGGTTGATGTTGGTGCCCAAACAGCTATTATTTCAGAAATGGGAAACATAGCATACCGGACAGGCGACCTGCTTCACTGGGATTCCAAAAACATGAAATTCACCGAGGCAGAAGCCAACAAACTGACTAAACTGACTTACCGCGACCCCTGGAAACTACCGGTTTTCTAAGTTGAATTAATTCTGAAAGAAATCAGTGATCATCTGCCTGATCTGTGTCATCGGTGTTCCGTAATTTCCTGAACACTGATGACACAGATATTCCGGACAAACACTGATCTATGCCAGGTTTTCGGCTGTATTTTTAAAGCTATTTGATCGTAAATAAATAAGTCCCGGATTTCAAATGAATCGTATTTAATCCCATCTGAACATTTTCTGATTTCAGATCGCTCTTGTCAGACAATGGCTTTCCCCCTTCCTCAATTTTATTCCCCTTCAGAAAAAGTTCAGCAGTGCTGTTTGGCGGAATAGTAACCCGATAGGTAATTTTTGAACCTGATCTTTTCCAGGCGGAGGTTATCTTCCCGTAGGGACCAAAATGGTTTGCCTCAAAACTGCTAAGTCCTTTAACGAAATCAGGGTGCAAAATAATATTTTTAAATCCGGGTTGTTGCTCGTCAGGATAGATTCCACCCAACGATTTATAAAACCACGCCCCAATTTCACCAAACATAATATGATTTAGTGACATATCTGATTTGGCATCAACCGGCCAGTTCTCGTATAAGGTTGTTGCCCCATTTACAATCCACCACCCCCAGGAAGGGTAGGTTTTCTGCAGAGCCACTTCATAAGCCAGATCGGCATAACCATTAGCGCTAAGTGCATTTAAGATCGTTTTAGTCCCGAGCAGACCTACATCGATATGTTTTCCGTCCGCAATAACACGTTTGGCCAGATTTGCTGCAACCTGGCTCTTTAGCTCATCCGGTACAACTCCCCAATGGAGCGGTGCACTTAACTCTGTCTGAAACCCACTTGCATAAATTGCAGTTTCGCAGTTGAGGAATTTTGTATTTATTGCATTTTTGATCTTCAGAGCCAAAGCCGAATATTTTTCAGCATCCCCCTTTTTTCCAAGAATAGTTGCAGCTTTTGAAAGAATTGAAACATCTGTGAAATAAAAAAGTGAGGAGGTCAACTCCTTGGATGCCTCCGATTTTACCGGTATCCAATCCCCAAGTCCCCAGTCTGTTAATCCTGATGGGCTGATCAGGTTAATATGCTCAACATAACGACGAATATTCTCATAACAATCCCGTAATAAACGGTCATCACCATAAAAAAGGTAAATATTCCATGGAATAATCGCGATCGTGCTTGTCCAGTCCGGCCCGTTCGCCCATGTATAACCCCATCCACTCGTAGGAATAATCGCAGGGAGAACTCCGTTCGGTTGCTGTTCATCGCGATGGTCAGCGAGCCATTTTTCGTACACTGTAATACCATCAAAATTATACAAACCGGTTTCAATTGCAGTATGAGCATCACCCGTCCAGCCGTTTTTCTCGCGTTGCGGACAATCGGTCGGATAGCCAAATAAATTCGACAAATAGGAGGTATTGGTCGCCTTCCAGATCTTGTTCAGAATAGTATCCGAGGATTCGATACTCCCAATCGCAGGAACATCGCTGTGCATAAAATATGCGGTCAGACTCTCCTTTTTAAGCTCCACCGGCTTACTACTTATAACTTCAACAAATTGAAAACCTTTATAATTAAAAATTGGTTTAAAGGTCTCCTCTCCCACCCCACTCAAGGTGTAAATATCGGTTCCAAACGGGTCCAGGTCGTTGGTTGGACGGTAATGGGCATCAATATTCGATTGGTCGACAAGCCCATCAGATTTAAGCCGTTCTCCATGTTTCAGGCGGATCACCGTACCGGCAGAACCATGAACTTTCAGCTGACTTACGCCGGCAATATTCCGCCCTAAATCAAAAATATAATGTGAATCACTTAACCGTGTAATATTCTTGACAGGGATAACTTCAACATCCCTGATTGGTTGAAGAGACTGGGACACAATATTTGTAGATGGAGCAGCTACCGGAATTGCGTTTTTCCATTTTGAATCATCGAATCCCGGCATATTCCATCCCTGCTGGATCAAACTTCCATCGACATGTTCACCGGTATAGATACTGTTAAAAACAACCTCGCTCAGTGAAGTCTTCCAGAGAATTCCGGAGGGAATCGTCTCTTCAGAACCATCGGTATAGGTTATGCGGATATCCATGCAAAACCGGGGACGGGCACGCCACGGAGCCTGATCAAAATACCATACAGCAGTTGATTGGTGATTGTACCATCCATTTCCCAAAATAATGCCTACGGCATTTTCACCCCCCTTAACCATTCTGGTAAGATCGTGCGTAACATAAAGCGTCCGGCGGTCAAAGCGCGTATACATAGGATCAAGGCGATGATTCCCAACTTTCTCCCCGTTTACGAATACCTCAAATAATCCACCCGCAGCGATATAGGCACGCGCCGACCTGATTGGTCTGGAGATCTTAAACGTTTTGCGAAAAAGGGGGGCTGGTTTTAGATTGATATCCCGGTTATCAGTAATCCATTCCCCTTCCCAGTTTTTTATCTCCTGAACCCCGGTCTCGAAACTTGCCGGAATTTTATTCGACGATGATCCACCATGAGAATCCCAAACTTTTACACACCAAAAATAACGGGTGAAGGGGGTCAGCGATAAACCCTTGTATTCGGCCAGCATATCAGTAGAACCAATTTTACCCGAATCCCATTGATCGCCGGTTCCATTACTCACTTTTAAGGAATCTGTTCCAATAATAAGCTCATAAGCACTCTGTGAAACATTCCGGCTGTCATCATTCAGGTACCAGGTCAACCTCGGATGTTGATGATCAATCCCGATCGGACTAACAAGGTATTCACACCTCAAATTACCAACCTTGTCGGCAGCAATCAATTGATAAGTCCCCATAATCCATACTGCCAGCAAAAAAAACAGGTGCATTTTAGTCTTCATAAATTCAGCTTTAAATCCTTATTATTACTTTTTAGGTGTCCAATCAGAAATTTTATAATATATCGTATACGAAAGTAATTCAATTACATATAGAAATATAGAGAATTTCAAATATTTCAAACCTTTAATGATACTATTTTTCACTATAATCTCGTAAATAGCTATCTGAAAAAATAGTAGAATTCTGGTAAACGATACCTCATTTTTGATCATCCCGAGACAGTAAAATTATTATTCTAAATTAAATATCCAAACAATATCTAATTAATTGACATTCTGATATTTAAAAATAATATAAATCAAACATAATACATAAGTCTGAAACAACCATCAAAAAAATCGTAACTTTCACATATATAGCTTTTATAATGGAATATTTAATACTAAATTCGCGTGGAAAATTAGTATCGCTTTATGCACGCATCGACTACAATAAACAACTGTGATTCCTGTGATGGTTGCAAATACAACTGCTGCCTGAACACCAGTAATTGTGGCGCTACGAATATATTCAATGGTCTTACTCCTACCGAGTTACATTCGATCATGGAAAATAAACGACAGATAAAATTTCGTGCAGGAGAGACTATAACCAAACAAAATACCCCCTTAACACACCTGATTTGTATCAAGAGTGGTATGGCTAAGGTGGTCTCTGAAGGCCCCAAGGGTAAAAATCTGATCATTGATATCATAAAAGACAATAATATTTTCACCGGTGGGGGTACTGTAATAGATGATTCTCACCATTTTACAGTTGCTGCGCTAACCGACATAGAATGCTGTTTCATCGAAACATCCAAAATTTTCACATTTCTGGGAATCAACAGTTCTTTTGCAATCGATTTGATGAAGCTCTATAATAGTCAGCATATCAAGATGCACAATACGCTGATTAATCTGATACACAAGTATATGCCTGGCCGGGTTGCCGACACTTTACTGTTTTTAAAAAATGAAATTTACGACTCAAACCCATATCAATTTATCCTGACCAAGCAGGAACTTGCCGATATGTCGGGGATGACCAAGGAGAGTTTTATCCGAAATTTAAAAGATTTTGAAGACTCCGGAATCATCAATCATTCCAGAAATTCCATCCATATCCTTAAAGAAGAAGATCTTATGGAAATCAGCAGAAACGGTTAATTGATATATGTCAATTAATTATTGATTTGATTTCGCATTTTTTCACTATTAAATCCATGTTCAACCTTGAACATGTCAACTTTGTTTTTGCCAATTATTTTTCACCCTTCCCTATTTTTACACCGGAATAATTTACGATAAAGTTCGAATATTCTGAATACGATTCGAATCATAGAATAAATTTTTCTTTTTAGATATATTAAATTATTAATTCAAATCGCCGGGTTACCGGGCTTACTAAAGATTTTATAATAATAACCTTATTACGTTCAATCCTATGAAACTAAAAAATTATTACCAGTTTATGTTCCTGGCGCTTATTGTCCTGTTTTCAGCTCAATCATGTGTGAAACAAGGCCCAATGGGCTTAACCGGAGCAAATGGCAAAGACGGTGCAAGTGGCACTGATGCTAATGAAACCTGTAAAATGTGTCACAATCCCACAAAAGTTGATTTGATTGCAGAGCAGTTTACCCTTTCAAAACATGAATATGGTGAAGCTTCGTTTAGTGAAGCAGGAACAATAGGTTGTGATCCTTGCCATACACAGGAAGGATTTAAATATGTCGTAAAAAACAATGTATCTACTGCTTTTGTACAGGATCCAACTACGAAGAAATATTCGAACCCTTACGCAACGATTGTTTCCGCTGCTTACGGCCCACTCACATGCGGAACTTGTCACAGTGAAATTCACAATACATACACCTCCTCTGACCTTCCTTCCTTAACAACAGTTGCTGCTGTACCAATGACAATGTGGGGTGGCACAAAGACAATTGATTTGAAGGCCGATGGCGGCAAGAGTAACCTATGTATTAAATGTCACCAACCTCGTCCATTTACCAACGCTTTGACAGGAAATGTGTTGGACTATAATGCCCTGGCAACAACGACCGGAGTTGTCTATGATGGCAATCCAAAAGGAGCCACTAATATTATTAAACCGAGCTACAGAACACATACCCACTATGGTACAGTTGGCGCTATTGTTGGCGGAATGGGTGGTGTTGAATTCCCTGGTGCTCTGCCTTATACCAGTTCCGCTCATGCAACTGTTGCATCATGCGAGAACTGCCATATGGGAGCCAAAGGTGCTGCAAGTGATTTAGTAGGAAGAGCCGGAGGCCATACCTTCAGTGCAGCCGGAAACTTCACCACGTGTAATGCTACCGGTTGCCACGCGACTGAGATTACCGCTACAAACACAACTTTTTGGGTTAACCCACGTGCCGAGATCAAAACCCTGTTAGCTACGTTAGCTGCAAAATTGACAATCAACGGCGTTGAAATCATGAACAGAAACGGCGATTCTGCAACAAACCTCTGGTTTGGTATTACAACACAAAACTATGATGGATACCTTAATGTATATGATCCAATTACAAATCCTGGTGCACAAACCTGGAATTCAAGCAGTTTCAAATATGTTGGAACCCCACCTGCCACCTGGAATCAGGCACAGTTAGACTACAATGCCACGTTGCCAGTCTTAACCTTGTCAAATGCCCAAATGGGAGCATTAATTAACTTTCAGTTATGCTTAAGAGAATACAGTTTGGGAATTCACAACTTTGCATATTCAAAAGCATTATTGACCAATTCAATTGCAAAATTATAAGATAAGGTAATCACGTGAAAGGATAAAAAAGACTTCTCTTTTTAAAATTGAAGTCTTTTTTTGTATAAACTTTAAAAATGTATACCATGAAAAAACGTTTGATATTCCTGATTACTATTTTGTTTTCACTGTTCATTACCAGCTGTAAATACGATTTTATTTTGCCCGTTCCGGTGGCTCCCGTAACCGGAGTTGTGAGCTTTGCATCACAGGTAGCTCCTATTTTTTCGACCGCAGGCAAATGTACCTCCTGCCATAAACCAGGCGGACAATCTCCCGATT
>CAIXCY010000002.1 GCA_903918045.1 uncultured Bacteroidia bacterium | reverse complement strand
TAAAAACGAACTTCGCTATATTGGTATGCCTGTAGGTGGAATCTGCTGCGGTTCAGTTTATTTAGGTGGTGACGGGAGATTGTGGCTTTGGGATATCTTTAACCAAAACCAGTTTGGGGTGATTACCAAAGTTCTTCCCGTCAAACTGCCTGGTTTTAATCTGAATGAGATTAACAATATGGCCGGTGCATTGTATCTGGAACCTTTGACCAATGTTTCTCCTTTGCAGCAGGGGTTTGCACTTTCAATTAAACAAAACGGAACAACCATCGTAAAGCGGCTTCATCAGGATGACTGGGATGAAGTCACCTTTGAGGCTACTTACCCTGTTGCCAGGATAACCTATGCGGCAAAGAATCTGCCTCTTCAGGTATCGGTAGAGGCCTTCTCTCCGTTTATCCCCGGAAATGACAAGGATAGCGGATTGCCTGTTACTATACAGTCAATTTCAGTTAAGAATTTGTCCCCTAGCACTGTAGAAGTTGAGGTGATGGGTTGGCTTGAGAATAAGATGCTCCTTAATACAGAGAAGGTGCATAAGGATTTTGTCCGTATCAATAAAGTAGCTGAAAATAAAACCTATAAAGGTGTTGCACTTCAATGTTCTATCGATAATCCTGAATTGGCGAAGTCCCCCGATTATGGAAATATGTTTTTCGGATTGGTTGGTGGTAAGGGTATTTATATCGACAATGTAAATACGAGTGCCGATAAATCTGCTTCAATCTTTAAAAATCTTGTTGTTGCATCGGATAATTCACCTGTTGCAGGGATAATCACCACGCATCAGCTGAAGCCTGGCCAGGAAGTAAAGAACGATTTTATCATTGCCTGGTATACACCGAACCTCTCCTTTTACAGCAATGGAAATTCCCAGGGAATGACAGTTCAGGATTCAGAATATCAGTATTATACATCGCATTTTGAGAATGCTGAAGCCGTTACTAAGTACCTCGCTGCTAATTATCAGACATTAAAGCATCAGACGCTTCTTTGGAAAAACACCTTTTATGACAGTACGTTACCCTGGTGGTTTCTCGAACGAACATTTATGAATATTTCAACACTTGCAACGACCACGACCCACCGATTTAAATCGGGAAGGTTTTACGCGTGGGAAGGTGTCGGGTGCTGCCATGGTAATTGCACGCATGTGTACCAGTATGCCCAGGCGATGTCGCGGATTTTTCCTGAACTTGAACGGGATACGCGTGAACGGGTCGACCTGGGTATCGGATTTGATGAAAAAACCGGAATGATCAGCATACGCGGTGAGAAAACCGGTCCTTCAATTGATGGTCAGGCAGGGACTGTTTTGCGCATTTATCGGGAGCATCAGATGAGTGCAGACGAAACCTTCCTGAGAAAAAACTGGTCAAAGATTAAAAAGGCCGTTGAGTTTATCATGCAGCAGGACAAGAATAAAGACGGGATGGAAGACACCCCCATGGAAAATACGCTGGATGCTCTGTGGCATGGGGAGATTGCGTGGATTGTCGGCCTCTGCATTGCAGGAGTGCGTGCCGGTCAGGCAATGGCAGAGGAGATGAACGATAAGGAGTTTGCTGATCAGTGCAGCCAGTATGTTGAGCTGGGAAGAAAAAATATGGAGCAATATCTCTTTAATGGTGAGTATTTTATCCACCGGGCTGACCCTGAAGTGGGGAAGAAGGAGATTGGATCTTTTAATACTTGTCATATTGACCAGGTTTACGGTCAGGCGTGGGCGTGGCAGGTGGGTCTGGGACGAATCATCTGCGAAGAAAAAACAGTTAGTGCATTGAACTCCCTGTGGAAATACAATTATATGCCCGATGTGGGTCCGTATATCAATAAACATAATGGCGGGCGTTTCTATGCCATAGCAGGTGACGGTGGAATGGTGATGAATACAAATCCAAAAAATGATGAAAACCCTTACGGGAATGCCAAGGCGTGGCAAATCGGTTATTTTGATGAGTGCATGTCTGGTTTTGAACATCAGGTGGCTGCCCACATGATGGCTGAGGGGATGGCTGAAGAATCATTGGTTCTTACCCGTTCAATTCATGATCGATACCATGCATTCAAGCGAAATCCGTTTAACGAAATTGAATGTAGTGACCATTATGGTCGTGCGATGGCAAGTTATGGGACATTTATCAGCGCCTGCGGTTTTAATTACCACGGCCCCAAGGGTTATATCGGATTTTCACCCAGACTGACCCCCGAAAATTTCAGGGCTCCATTTACAGCGGCAGAGGGGTGGGGAACCTACAGTCAGCAACGGGATGAAAAATCATTCCTTGCTCAACTGAAAGTAAACTACGGAAAATTGACGGTGAAAAAGGTTAGTGTAGATCTGGATAAGAACCAAAAAGCAGTTAACGTTGAGGTAAAACAGAAG
>CAIXCY010000001.1 GCA_903918045.1 uncultured Bacteroidia bacterium | reverse complement strand
TAGCCGTGACGAAATTAAAGCTTATTATTCCGAAACAGACAAACCCTTCCCAAAGGATCTGGAGTTCATTTTCAAATATGATACAGCCTCGTTTCTCACATACTATTCTCACGTTTTTTCCTTAGCGGGATTAGGAAGGTTAACGGGGGTGGCACAAGGGCAGTTGAGCCATTATGTGACTGGAAGGCGCAAGCCAAGCCCCAAAACGGTTCTTAAAATTGAGCGTTCATTACATCAGTTTGCAGCGGAACTGAAGCAATTACAGTTGATCAGTTAATCCTGGGAATAACCGTTATCCGGGTCTGCTTTCCTGGCTTTCGCCAATGAAGCAATATTACATCTGGAATACGATATCTATTTATCCTTGTTTTCATCGCATAAAAAATTAGAAAAAAAACCTTCTAAAGTATTCTGAAATAAAAGCGAAAAGGACTAGTTTACATTGGTATATATTTGTATACTTGTCGTAGAACCATGATGAATACATTGGCGGGATTGGGAATACCTAAATCGAAATAAATTATTACCATTCCGGCAGTCGATGGAGTCAGCAAGGTCAATTCAGTTTAAATTATACAGTTATGAAATCAGATCCAATAACTTTCCGCGCAGATGAAGAGATGACTCTAATGCTCAATACAATGGATGCCCGCCCTACCGCTGCAACCATTTCGGTACTTGAGCTCTTTACGGCTATTCGTAAGGAAACGATCCGGGAACTCAGGGGGCGTTTCAGCCGTAAAGAGATCATGGCACTTGCAGATAGCTTTAAAAATTCGACTCCTCGTCTGCAGATGATGGCGACCAATTATGTACTGGTCGGGCACACGAGGGATGCCGAGCGTGATTTTAAATGTACCTCTTCCAATAATGCAAACCTCAATGTTCTGATCGAGAAACTGAAGTTGTTATCCTCCGCTCAGGGTGCAATCCTGCAACTCGAGCTTTGGGCATTCTGGAATCGCAATGAAGACGAGATTCCAGACCTGGAAAAGTTTATAGCGCGGTTAATCTGAGCATATGCCTATTTCACTTTTTTCGCATATTGATTAAAAGGTGGTTGTCAGCAGGAGGCAAATCACTCCACAAACTTTGCAATGCCATACCCAGCTGGGGTGATAATAGCGATACCCCCTGAACTTTCAGCAGTTCTTTTGGAGTTATGTGTTCATCCCCCGCATAATGAGCCATAAAGGCATTCCTGAATAAAGGGGCAATGTCACCTATATATTGTGATGCTACACTATATGGAGGAGACGAAAGCATATAAGTAAAGATACCATCCAGATGAGCGGAAAGAAACATCCTGGAATAGCTCACAAATTGTAGCCCCGGAGGGAACGTGGCAGCAATCGAGGTGATGTGCTTTGTGTCGATATTCATCCAATTGGGATCAAGTGTAATGATCCGGTAAGGACTGGGAGGAGTGACTAAGGATCCTGTTTCGATATCGTAAACGGTATTGTTTCCATTTGTCCGCATCGTAACATCATTAGCGTGATAATGCCCGGTAAAGATAACCTTAAGTCCGGCATCAATAAGGACATCGGCATTAACCTCCCAGTTGTCGGTTACATATCCCGGATCGAGTGACTCCTGCCCGACATAATGTTCAACCAAACCATGATGCATCATGGCCAGCACAGTTATATTTTTCTTCTTTGCTTCAGCTAACCGGTCACGAATCCAATGCATCGTTCCGTCTTTAATAACTCCGCTTACTGTCGCCAGACCGCCCGTTACATTCAGGTAATATTTGCAGTCGTCAATCCCAAGAATCCAAATATTATTAAACGGCTGGCAAACATAGCTTAAAGAGTGCTCATCCCTTGAAATAGCATTTTTATATCCAAATTGAGAATAAAGTTGTGAGAAATCAGAAGCCGTAACGGAGGGTACAGTGGATGAATTATTACCGTTATAAGCTACAGCTTCCGGATTATTTATATCATGATTCCCTGGGATTACAAATACTTTAATCCCCTGATCGCAGACCTGTTTTAAAAGCTTTGCCATCGTTCTATGGCAGACCATCTCACCATCCTTGGTTATGTCGCCGGGAATAAGTAAAATATCAGGTTTTTCAGCAATAATCTCAGTAACTGCTTTCCTGAAGATAGGATCACTAAATTCGATTAATTTAGGATCAGAATTAAGATAGTTTTGAAATGCCAATCCCGAAGCGGCGCCATTTTTCATAAGGACCGGGTCCAGATAATGAATGTCTGACATTACAGCAATTTTCAGCCCGATCGAGGCTGATTTTAATCCATTCGTCGCATCAGCGATCTGTTCAGATTGATTATTTACAAAATCTTTGGTACAGGAAGTAATCCAAAGAGCCAGGAAAAAAAACAAAATAAATCGTAATGTTTTCATACTCCTAATTTTTTTGATTAATACTAAACTCAAAACCTTTGGTGAAATAGAATATGCCCTAAGTTACAAAATATGGAATTAAAATATATGATATTAACCAGTTATCTTTTTCGCTTTTTCCTATTATAATAAATAATAACTGAGATTAAACGAATCACGCCGATCGTCAAAGGAGTAAAATAAAAAAAAGAAGATGTCCCAATCTTGTGAGACAATCTCCTTTTTGTAATCTAAAAAATAGTCAGATTAAATTTCTATTCGACTTTTGACTGATTTCATGAAAATCCAAGAACCGGATGTGGTTCATAAAGTTCTTCAAGCTTTAAAATTTCGTCACAGGATAATTTTACGGATAAAGCCGCCACTGCATCTTCCAAATGGCCGGGTTTACTGGCGCCAATAATTGGAGAAGTTATTGCAGGTTTACTCAGCATCCATGCCAGGGCGATCTGTGCATCAGGAAGACCACGCTGGACAGCAATTTCAGACAATCGGTTTACAATATCAAAATCGGAGGGTTTCTGATAGAGGGTTTTCCCAAATTCGTCGGTCTGCGCACGAAGGGTTTCATTTCTCTCCTTTGACCGTTTCCCAGTTAGCAAGCCCCTTGCCAATGGAGACCAGGGAATAATTCCTATTTTCTGATCCTCGCAAAAGGGAATCATCTCCCGTTCTTCTTCCCTGTATATCAAATTATAATGAGGCTGCATCGAAACAAAACGGGTCCACCCATGAAGGTCCGCCGTATATTGAGCTTTTGCAAACTGCCAGGCAAACATCGAAGATGCCCCGATATACCGGGCTTTCCCAGCCTTTACAACATCATGAAGCGCCTCCATAGTCTCCTCAATGGGAGTTTCATAATCCCACCGATGGATCTGATAGAGATCAACGTAATCCGTCTTCAAACGTTTAAGACTGGCATCGATGGAGCTCATGATATGTTTACGTGAAAGTCCGCCATCATTGGGATCTTTGCTCATTGGAATAAATACTTTGGTGGCTATTACAACCTCATCACGTCGCGCAAAATCCTTAAGCGCGTTACCTAAGACCTCTTCACTGGTTCCATAGGAATAGATATCTGCCGTATCAAAAAAATTAATCCCCAGTTCCAGTGCTTTTTGAATGAATGGTCGACTCTGCTCTTCATTTAACGCCCACAGCCATCGTTCAGTTATCCGGCCATAGGTCATCGTTCCCAGACATAACCGGGAAACTTTCAACCCTGTATTTCCTAATCTTACGTATTCCATATCGATAAATATTAGTAGTTTTAAATTTTGAAAGGGAAAAATACTGGTACTGTTCTGCCACCAATTCTTTCACCTTGAATGGATGCGAAGGTATTCCACCATTCCTGTCGCAAATTTAGAGTAAATTTCAACTAAAATAAATTTAGATTATGAGCCGGTTAAGATTATTCATGAAAAATATTTGGATCATTCTGATATTCCAAACGGTGGCACCTACCCTTTTTGCGGCTCAAAGAGTGATGAATTTCGAATACCATTCAGATTATTATTCCATTCAGCTTGTAGATGTGGCTCCTTATGTGCGCTCCTTCTCAGTTGATGCCCTTGGAAAGGGAATGTTATCCAAAAATATCATTAAATGGAAAGAAGATGGGGATACAACTAAATTTGAACTGCTTAAGCTTTCCGAAACAGAGGTCGCCTTTCATCGGAAAGGAAATCTAAATAAAGCGGAATGGACCTTCCGTTTTGAGAAGAGAAAATTCGTAATGACCTCAACCTTTGATCCGCAGAACATCCCGACCGGTATAAATTTCATTTTCGACAAGCATGAAAATCACACCACGCTGCTTGGCCTTATGCCGGAAAGAAATAAAACTCAACTCCCTGCAGTTCTTCACTTTCCGGATATGGGTACCTTTCAGATTAGTGCGAACCAACTAATTTGTGTAAACTATGATGCAAACCGGAAGAATAAATCAAACTATATCTCCATCGAATTTCCCGGGGCAGACCAAGCACAGAAAACAATTCAATATACGCTTAATTGTGCCTCAGTTTATCCAACGTTTCCCGGTGTTGAGGCCGAAAAATTTGATGGGTACCGACGTAATTACCTCAATATTTTTCAGGTAAATCCGAGGCTGCAGGTTATTGCCAATAATTCATGCAGCGATCCCTGTGCCTTTACCCTTTTCCTCTCATCGATGCTGGCGCTTAAGACACCTCCACTCGTTGATAAGTTAACTGCGCTTGACCTGCTTCGGATGTCGATCGAAAGGTATCTGAACGGAATGAAGGGTTACGGCCTCGAAGGGTATAATTCAGATTGGGAAACTACGGGAAATATTGCCAAACCTGATACTTTGAAGCATGATTCCTATCTCGATTCATACCCCTCACTTGTGATCTCTGCATGTAATTATATCAAGGGTTCGAACAACTTAAAATGGGCCCAAAAGTACTATCCTGCCATTAAATTTTGGATGGATGATCAGATGAAAAGGGATCATAATAACAATGGTTTGGTTGAAGATAAACGATCGGGCAACTCAGGAGCTGCCGATCAGACATTGCGACCGGCAAATTGGTGGGATACGATAGGTTTTGGGTATGAGGATGCTTTTAGCAATGCGATTACCTATGACGCACTGAATCTGATGATTCTGACCGCTAAAAGATTAAACAAGAGAGATGATGTGGCTATGTATACCCGGTATGCATTGAAACTTAAGGATTCCTATTTTAAAACCTTTTATAATCCGGCCACAGGAGTATTGGCAGGATGGAAAAGCAAGGATGGAAAACTTCATGATTACTATTTTCTATATGTTAACAGCATGGCTATTTATTACAATCTGGTTCCGAAGAATAAAATAAAAGGGATTATGAATGCCTTGTGGAAGAAAATGGAGGAGGTTGGATTCCATGATTTCAGTTTGGGTGTTCCAGGCAATATCGTTTCTATCCGAAGAGAGGACTACTTTCATCATGATCCCCGCTGGGGCGGCGGCGAAGAGGAGGATGGAAGCGATGCTTTTCAACGGTATGAAAATGGAGGGGCATCACTGAACTGGTCGTACTTCACCTTAAAAGCGCTTAAAAAAGCGGGAATGACCAAAGCGTTTGAAAAGGTTTCGGACGGGCTTCTTGCCGGGATTAATAAAGGTGATTTCCAGGGATTCTGCGGCCTGATGGCAAAAGACTGGAAAACCTGGAGTGGCGAATGCTGGGGTTATGAAGGTTTTCTCTGTGACGGTTATTTGGCACTTTTGGCGCTTAATCCTCAGGATAACTAAAAGGGAGATGTATTTCTTATTTATACCTGGGAAGGTCAGAGACCCTGGAGAATTCATATCCCTGTTTACGGAGCAAAGGAATTATCGCTTTAATAATCTCTGCAGTCCGGGGTGCATATCTTCCTCCGGAAAGGTGAAAAACAATTATTGCATCAGACTTTGCATTGCTTAAAACATATTGAATAACAGCTTTTGAGTCATAATTAAAGGCATCTCCGCTTGGAAACGTCCAGCCAACAACTTTAAGTCCCATATTTTTTACAAGCAACAGATCTGAAGGGCTATAGCAACCACCGGGAAAGCGAAACAACCTCGGTTTTCTTCCGGATAGATTCGTTAAAACTTCCTGCGTTTTCAGGATGTCGTTCCTTTTATCGTTATTCGGCAAGTTGGGAAGTGAATAGCAATTGGGGACAAATCCTTTATGGCCATAGGAGTGGTTCCCTATTTCAAAGAGTGTGTCAGAAGCAAAATCCTTTACTGCTGAAGAGTATTTTTCGGCCCAAAGTCCAGAAATAAATAGTGTTGCAGCAATCCTCTCGTGGTGCAGGTATTCAATAATGGAGGGATCATAAAGCGATTTATCAAGTCCCTTCTCTAACCGTTCCAACATTCCTCTTGTCATACATGCATCAAAGGTCAAGGCGATTTTTTTTGATCCCGACTTAACTTGCATGGGTTGGGCAGAACCGTTAATAATCCCGGATCCCACTATTAGCGCTATAGTTATTGCGATTTTTCTCATAGATAATTTCTGTAATTGCACCCCTTTTTGTAATCCGGATAATAAATAAAGCTTTAACCCCAGTAGATTACACGATTCGTTCAAAGGAAGGTGTTCCAAAGCCCGGAGTTTTTGGGAAAAGAAATAAACAACTTTATTCCTGAGATTGTGGCTCCAACTGCGAGGATGACCTGTGACTTTAAGAAGTTGCGACGATTGTTTTTATAAACCCGGTCAGAAGGATTAATTTTCATAAATCAATTTCTCAATAAACATGTGAGGCGTAATCAACTCACATGGACGATAAAATTACACAATTTAGAATATTTCACAAAATGTTTTGCCGGGGTGCAACCCAATTCATGGTTGTTGTTTACTATAGCAGGCAAATTCGAAAGAGTCTGTATCAACAGTCTTTTTACCCCGAAAACACGGAAAAGAATAGGTGTTTAAAACTGATTTGATAATGGTATCCCTCGTTTAAGATTAGTGGCATAAAAAAAGAGGGTGTCCAAAAAGGCATCCTCTTTTTAATCGTTCATGATCCGGTTTACGGTGTGAAAGCCCCTATTGCTTAATAATTTTATTAACGGAGCTTCCATTATCCGTAACGACCTCAACGATATAGATGCCTTTCGCCAACCCGGTGAGGTCCAGACTTAGATTATCGGTATTGTCAAGATTATTCTGGACCAGCGATCCGGTTAAGGTGAATATTCTTACAACCTTAATCTTTACATTTGATGCAATATTCAGGGTATTTAACACCGGATTTGGATACAATAAGATCTTTTCAGTTTCGGGGATAATTTGCTCCTCAACACCGTCTGAAACTGATGTACTTTTCAGGAGTAAGGCCGTCTTTGTTGCAGCAGCAAGTGAAACAACGGTACCAGAGCCGGTTGTATTTGTTCTTCCCTTGACGGTGAAAGCGTCAATATAAATTACATCGGAAGTATTGGCACCATTATTCTGAATTCTAAATCTGTAATTGTTATTAAAGGAAGCTGAATTCATAGTTACCGTTGCGACATAAAAACCCTTATCGGTCATAAATCTTGTTCCTGATGCCGTTGCAGCGGATGTAAATGTGGCAAGAGTACTGAAACTTGTGCTATTATTGCTGTTATAACTCAAAACAAAGGCTTTATTTGATTCCATCCCGGTGGCTGTAAAGTAGAACTTAACCTCAACCTGGCTATATCCCGAGAGTGCCAGGACAGGGGAAGTTAAATTGGTGCTTTTCGACCGGATCATCACACAACCCTGTCCTTCATAGGCATACGTTGCATTGCTTGTCCAGACACAATTTGCAGCGTTTGAAGGAACCCAGTTTTCAAAATTGGTCTCGAAATAAGTTCCCAATACGGTAGTCTCAACAGATGCTCCACTGGTAGTTACTGAGAGCGTATTCGACGATTTAGTATTACCTGCTGCGTCTTTTGCTACCACATAGATTGAATAAGGTGTTCCTGCGGTTAATGAAGAGACGGTATATGTCCTTGCCGTAAGATTAGCCACATTGTTTTTAGTTCCGTTGACAAACACATCATAGCCAGTAACCCCCACATTATCCGTAGCGGCAGTCCAACTGAGCGCTATAGTAGTCTGTGTTTTTGAACCCGAAGTGAGGACAGGTGCAGAAGGAGGTGTAGTATCCGGAGCAGGAGCATATACCCCAACCGCATTCCACGATTCGGAGGTTGCCGTTACCTCGGGAGATCCGGCGCCATAGAGATCAGTCGCCGCCAGAATGGCCCCTGCCCTTGCTGCAGCATAATTTGAAGATGCAGTAAGGTAAACAGTAAGATTCCTGTAGGCGATCTTTGCAGCCTTATCGATACCAATCCCAGTAACGGTATAATTATACCCTTTGTCGTTTGTTCCACTTGCTCCAACAGTAAGGATATAGAACCATTTATTCTGAACACCCGAGTTGGTATGCACGCCACCGTTATCGGTGGTCCCGGTAAGCCAGTTAGTCCCTTTATAAGTATCCGGATCGCCATATTGTTTGGGGTTCGCCATATTACGGAAGGCACCACAGGCTCCATTAATGCCAATATCGCAACTCATCATCCAGTCGTTAGACCCTTTTGCATAGTTTTCAATACATTCTCCAAAAATGTCGGAAAAAGATTCATTTAAGGCACCCGATTCGTTGCTATAGGTAAGATTGGCAGAGTATGTTGTAACGCCATGAGTAATTTCATGACCACAAATATCGAGTGAGACGAGTGGCCGGTACCCCTGAGCCAGATCACCATCCCCGTAAGTCATTCGTGTTCCATCCCAAAATGCATTGACATATTTTGTAGAATAATGGACATAGGATTTAATAATGCCACCGGAATTATTAAAGGAATTGCGGCTGAATTTGTTAAAGTAGAAGGCCCAGGTCTGCTCGGCACCCCAATGCGCCTGTACTGCGGTAGAGTCGGTCCAGGAAGTTGCACTTGCAGAGGTTATGCTGGCAGCCGCAGTATAACTGGTTCCATTTTTAAGCGAATAGGTCTGAACACCTCCGCCACTTGAGGTCTGACTAAGTTTGTAAACAGAGGCGGTTAAATCAGCAGTAAAATTTTGGGTTCCATTAAAGAGTGTCGCTCCGGAAGCAGGAACATTGGAATTATGGATCAGCTGATTCTCTTTCACAAATGCACCCGTCTTTGCATTGATAAAAACTTCTGCCCGGTAAAGGGGTTCTGCAGCAAAGATATCATATTTCCAGGCGAGGGTTAGCTCAAGACTATCATCCGGGGCTCCGCCGATGATCACCAGTTCACCTGTTGGGTATATATAGTCCGGATATCCCGCACTGACACTTTTATCCCAGGCATACACCTTTGCGTTAACATGGCCTATCGCGTTCTGCAACCCTTGTACATTGGAAATAGCTGGTGTCACATCAAAATTCCGGATTCCTTTAAATTCACCGGAATAATTTTCAATAACACTATTTCGTGAATGAGCCGAATAGAGAGCCCCATCAACTTTAACCCTTTTAAAATATTGCTGAAAATTATCATGTATAAATCCGATTTGGTCGGTCTCTGATCGAACAAGTCGAAGTTCATCATCACTTTGCATCTCAAGGTTCTTTTTAAATGCAGCTCCTTCATTGGTTCGTGAGGTTTTTGCCTCCTCCTTTTGAAATCGCAAATACGACTTAGATCTTTTCCCGTCCTGTCCAAAAGTTGAGAGAGTCAAACAAACCACTAATACTAAAAAAAGAATAGGTTTCATTGCCGGAAGTATTTGTTGATGACTAAAAATAACGTTTTATAAAATTACGCCAGGTTTATCCATTTTGTACTTCCCCGATGATTCTTTTTTAGTTATTCATGAGCAAATTATGATCCAGCTTTAATAATCCAACAGGGATACCTTTTGAATTTTTAAAATCGCCTCGGCAAACTTCTCCATATCGGCTTTTGTGCCCAGCATAGTATTCTGGAAGATCCAAACGGCCTCCTCATGGCAGGCTTTTTCAGTTACAGGGCAGTAAACCTGTGAGTAATCAACATAATCGGGAATTGCATAACACAAAAAATTCTTTTCCTGAAAGAGCGGCTGCCGGTACAACGGTTCAGGATAACCCATAAAACACGGAACACCTTCTGCGGCAAGTATTTTAGCGAAATCCACTTTTGAAAGGTTATTGAATTTTGATTTATCATATCTGAAAATATAGATATGATAACAGTGGACAGTCTCCCCGCCTCCCCTTGCCAAAGGTTTTATCCCATCGATCTTCTCTAGCAATGAATTTAGATAAGTGCCGTTTTGGTGACGGCGGGCAGTCTGATCCGGAAGATTTTTTAGCTGGTTGGAGAGAAGTACTGCCTGCATCTGAGTGATCCGGTAATTGCAACCGGCATAATGGTGCTCGTACCATTGCCCACCCTTGACTCGTCCAACATTACGAAGCGAATTCATCCTGTCGTAAAGGGCTTCGTCATTGGTAACAACCATGCCACCCTCGCCACTGGTGAGGTTTTTGGAAGACTGGAAACTAAAGCACCCGGCATCACCAATACTTCCGAGCTTTTTACCTTTGTATTCCGCACCATGACCGTGAGCAGAATCCTCAATAACACGCAGATTATATTTTCCGGCAATCGCCATTATTGCATCCATATCGCATGCCTGACCGGCAAAATGGACAGGAATAATCGCTTTAGTCCGTTTGGTTATCGCTTTCTCAATTTGTGCAGGGCTAATGTTATAGGTATTGGGGTCAATATCAACAAACACAGGAACACAATTCGCCTCGATCACAATAGAAGCAGTTGCAATGAAGGTGTATGGTGGGACAATTATCTCATCACCCGGTTTCACGCCACATGCGATTAAGGCCAGCCGCAGGGCGACGGAACCATTAACGCAGGTTAAGGCATACCGGGATCCGCAATAGGCTGCAAACTCCTTTTCGAATGCCTCCACTTCATCACCGCAATCAGGGTTTCCCCATTTCCCGCTGCGAACGATCTGCGCAACAACATCAACATCGGTTTCATTATAAACGGGCCAGTCAAAGTTTTTATCAATCGTTTTTGGTCCTCCGTAAATCGCTAAATTCTTATTCATAACTTGGGTATTTTAAAGATGCCTGTAACAAAGTTTAATAGATTCAAGGGAAGAGGCAGGCATACATTCAATGGGTTGGGTATTATTTTGGAGGCAACCTGCAAAATAAGCAATCTCATTAAAATAGCCTTCCCCTGCATCTCCGGCGGGAACATCACGGATCGTTTCGTTATCCGCTATCCGTATTATATCACCACCGGATGAGCTGTAAAGGATACTTGCCTTTTCAAACTGAGCCATGTAGCCCGCCTGGAACGGGAAATTTGAATGAAACGTGTTTCCACCCTCGATTTTTACACGAACCTTTTTATCTGCATAGCTCCACATCGCACTGATATAATCATGATCGCTTAATCCACCGGGAAGATGACTGGCAGTTATCTCTGAAGGTTCACCAAGGACATAGTTGGCGAAATCAATATCATGAATATTCAGATCAAAAAGCGCCCCACCGGATGTGCGTGATGCCTGTTTTTCAGTCCATTGTCCCCATTGCGGTATTCCTGAAATCCGTGTCATTGACAGGAATTTGAGCTCTCCAAACTCTTTCGAGTCAATCCATTGCTTGAGTTTCTGATAAGGAGGCATAAACCTCACAACATGAGCAATCATCAATATCCTGTCTTTTTCCTGCGCCAGTTGAATAAGTTCCTGAGCATGCTCAATATCAAGGGTAAAAGGTTTCTCAAGCAAAACATGTTTGTCATGCATCAGGGCCAGCTTTGCCATTTCATAATGAAGTTCAGTGTGGACACAAATATGAATTGCATCAAGTTTTTCGGAAAGAAGACAGTCATGCAGGCTCGAATACTTATTGATCTTTTGAAGCGCCAGGACATCTATATTCCCGGTCGAAAAGTTCCCTCCGGGGGCATAAAGATTTTTTTCGATCGATTCAGGGTCGTTATCAACGATAGCGATCAATTCCAAATCTGCATTTTGAAGTATATTCAATGAATGGGTCATCCCCATAAACCCAAAACCAACTACAGCGACTCTTTTCATATTGATATCTTTTTTAACATGTTACGACGACGATCATTGAATTGATTATCTTTTTTTGATTTCGGCTGCATATTTCTGGATTTTGAGAACAGCCTCTACGATCTGATCCATATCGTTTCTGGAACCAAGGAGCATATTTTGGAAGAACCAAACACTTTGCTCCGAGGTAAGTATGTCATTTTGTGGACATTGATTCCGGTCCAACCATTGATTCATTGTTTTCTCACCATAAATATTCAGGTAGTGCCTATTCTTAGCCAGGCCGGTTACATAGGTTTCCTTATTCATCATTCCATATCCTTCAGAACAGGGAATACCCTCCTTTGTAAGTGCCTCCAGAAATTTCTCACGGCTCAGCCCAGCAAAATGATTTTTATCGTAACGGAACATATATAAGTGGTAAGCACTTCTGGTGGTCCCTCCGTAAAGCTTTGCGGGGGTAATACCCGGAATCTGGTTAAACATCTTTGTGAGGTAGTTTGCATTTGCACTCCGGATGTCAGCTTGTTCTTTAACACGGGTCATCTGCGCTAGCAATAGATTACCCTGAAATTCGGTCATACGGACATTTGTACCACGGGTTCCGATGGAACCGGAAGAATAGCTGACTTCACGCCCCCCCTGTCCCTGGTTGTGAAAGCTATAGCATGACTGGGCAAATTTTTCATCATTTGTAAGAATGGCTCCCCCTTCGCCCGAATTAAGATTTTTGCTGGCCTGGAAACTGAAAGCACCGGCCAGACCAAGCGTCCCGACCATCTTCCCACGCCATTCGGCAAGATGTGCCTGACAAGCATCTTCAATTAAAGGGATATTCGTTTTCCGGGTGACATCCAGAATTTTATCGAGATCAGCCGGTGAACCTCCGATATGAACAGGCATGATAACCCTGGTTTGCTTTGTTATTGCTGCCTCGATTTTAGTCGCGTCGATCTGGAAGCTCTCGATATCGGTGTCGACAAAAATTGGTAAGGCATAATTTAAGGCAATAACGTTATAGGTTGCGATGAAGGTGTAAACCGGAATAATAACCTCATCACCAGGGCCGATATCCAATGCACCTAACAAAGTATATAATGCATTTGTGCCACTCGAAGTAGCGAGACAATGCTTTGCTCCTGTAAGTTTCTTATATTCTTCCTCAAATGAGTCGACCTTTGTACTCCCAAGCCGACACCAATTTTTACTTCTTAACACACCATTCAATGCATTCTCCTCAGTCTGGTCAGTGACCGGCCAGAGCGGAAAATTATCTGCATGGGCCTTTGCTCCTCCCAGAATAGCGGGTTTCGATAGGTTACCCCTCGATGCAAATGAGGTTTTTGGCAATCCAAGTGTCATCCCAGCTCCGGCAACGGAAGCAACACCAATAAAATTTCTTCGATTAAATTTCTTTTCCATAGAATTTCTCCAGTTAATCTTATGTTTTACAATTGAAAAAGTGTCTGCCAATCTCTAAAAAACCAATTAGACAAGTATGACTACCCGATTATTCCGTCAAGGCTGACAATGCCAGTTTGTTAATAAATTTGAGGTTCTGATCTCAAAAATACAAAATTTAATCAGTTACAGATTACGTTTCCTGATAACAACCTCTATTACTAATAACGTTTGCTGTAAAGTAGCCAAAGAGCGAGTAAGGAATTCATTTTGAGTAAACCAGTGGATGGGGCGCTGTAAACTTTATTTGGGTGGGATTTGTTAAAATGAGTGGGTAGCCAATTAGGATAATCAGACTTCTATCAGCATAAGGAATTAATTAAACCTATCAACCTTTCGATATGCAGGCAAAATCATTCCGGGTAAATTCACCTGAAGCAATTAAAACGGCACTGGAGCAAAGCCTGGCTGATGGATACCAACCTACCCTGGCCTTTGTATTTATCGCTATTAAACAAGACTCTGATGCCGTTAGCAAACTCCTCGATCAGAAAGGAATCAGTGGCTCAGATTATCGGGAGCCTATTTTAAGGGCAAATGAATCAGTGACCGGACCAGAGACTATAATCTGGGGTGGTCTTGCTGGCGATGATTTCATTTTCAATCAAACAATTGTTTTCCCGAATGAGCAGCCGCTAATCAAAGGAATTCTGTTGCTGGTTATGGATGGCGATAAAATTCTGGTTAGAGGACAGGCAGCTTCAGGACAAAAAGCTGTTGGAACAGAAAAGACTATAACGAAAACGATTGGCAATTGGGTGCACGAAATCGACAATCAGCCAGCTGCACAAATGTTTATGAAGTATCTAGGGCTTATCTTAACTGAAGCCGAAGCCGAAACTTTTAATCCGGTTGACAATAATATTGTTTTCAGCGTTTTAAGAAGCCAGGGAGATCTTGTGCTGCGGGGTGCCGGAATAATCAACCGGAAACAATGAATTTCATAACAATACTTGCTGCCGGGTGGCATTAAAAAAAAATGATCAACAGGTTTAATTATCTAAATACAATTATCATGGAAAATGTAGAAACAACAACAAATCCGGTTACTGATTCAGTAACTAATCTTTCTGTCATCAAAGGCGTTTATCAGGCATTTGCTACTGGGGACTTCCCGGGATTTTTAAATACCATGGATCCCAAAATTGAATGGAACGAAGCCGAGAATTTTCCTTATGCTGACGGCAATCCTTACATCGGACCGGATGCGGTTGTTCAGGGAGTAATGGGCCGCATTGGGGCCGATTGGGAATATTGGACAATTACTGATCAGGTCTATCATGTAACTCTGGATGCAATGGTAATCGTTAACGCCCGGTATAATGCAAAGCATAAAATAACCGGGAAAGTGATCAGGGCACAGGTTACACATTTGTGGACTTTGAATGGTGGCAAAATAACAAGGTTCCAGCAATATGCTGATACTTTGCAGGTAACGCAGGCAATGGTCAGTTAATAAAAAATGCAATAGCCTTGGTTTAGAAATCACAAACCGAAAATGAAAATTCACCAAGGCTATTAGCTTCGCTGATCTTCGATTCCATCTGAACTTTATTTTTCGACCCCGGAACAAATGAAACAAACATTTGCTTCACCCGAAGGTCAGGCAACATCAGCAAACCTGGCAAATTCTGCAACCGGAAGTGTAACTTTTCTTATTGGGATGGTCACCAATTAATGTAAAACAATTAAAATCAAAAGACTATGGTTTCAAGAATTCAAAAAGAAAAAGCTGAACTATTCCTGAAATTTCATCAGGACCAGGAAATCTTGGTTCTATTGAACTCATGGGACATCGGAAGTTCTAAATTAATAGAAGCGTGTGGCTACAAAGCAATCGCAACAACAAGTATGGGAATAGCTGCCTCATTGGGTTATCCTGACTGCCAGATAATAACATTGTCAGAAATGATAAATGCAATTACCGGGATCGTAAATGGAGTACAAGTTCCGGTAACTGTGGATATAGAAGCCGGATATGGAAATAACTTAAACGAAATACTTGATTCAGTTAAAAAGATAATTGCAACAGGAATTGTAGGAATAAACATTGAAGACAGTATAGATTTAAATCCGGCATTAATTGACGAGATGGAATTTTGTGAACGGATATCAGCTATTCGCGAATTATCCGATTCACTTGGTTTTCATTTAGTAATTAATGCAAGAACGGATTCTTTTTACACCTCTTCAGGTTCGGCACGGGAAAAACTAGCTGAATCAATAAAACGTGGCAATAAATACCGGGAAGCAGGCGCAGACTGCATATTTGTTCAGCCTGTATGGGATAAAGAGACGATTTCAACGCTAGTTAAGGAAATTAAGGCCCCGATTAATATTCTCTCAAACCCTGGAATTGGTGCAGGATTACCTCCATCTGTCCGGGAACTGCAGGATTTAGGTGTCGCCCGTTTAAGCCTGGGTTCAAGTGTGATGAAAGCTACTTTAGCTCTAATTAAAAAAGTTGCTGACGAACTATCCGGAAAAGGAACTTACACTGTTTTATTAGATTCCTTGACACCGCTTCCCGATGCTGCTTTGGCCTATAAAATGGCAACAGGGGTAAAAATTTTTTAGTGTAAATATTGTTCCTGAGCGGCTGGCTATTGGTTTCTGGCAGCTGGCAGATTTTGCCGGCAGAAAGTAGCTTTTTTCAGAATAGGGTTAGGAATAAAATTCAATTCGTTACAGTCAATCCTGCCAGCCACCAGGAGCCAGAAGCAAGCTGCACTTTGGAGAACAGGGTTAGGAAAAAGTTAATTTGTTCTATGCACTCCTGCCAGCAGCCAGGAGCCAGCAGCCAGCTGCAATTCAATAGATTAATTGCCATGAAGATCATTAATAGAAATAATAGTAAATTGTCTATTTGCTTTTTTAACAACCTTCAGAAAGATTGCTTCGGCGCTCGATGGTTTGTCGCCCAAATGGGGATTGGATTGTGAAGCGCCTCGCAATGACAAATTAGTTGTTTTAAAGGTGAAGGATAGGGGGAGTTGGCGGCGGTG